>JAESTB010000260.1 GCA_016763815.1 Arenicella sp. | reverse complement strand
GTATCGATGTTCATTTTTTTGCTATCGGTTTGGTGTCGCAAAGCCTTGTTGCCTTCAAAACCATTTTATTCTATCAAAAGATGGAACTTCTTTGCGGCCATCAGCTCGTTTCAAGTAGGGTTAATTTGGGGCATGGTTCCGGTGTTGTTTTTTGCCCAAGATAATATTATTTATCTAGCCTTTATTATCGCGCTTTACACTGGTTATGTGTCTGGAGGGCTGGCCGTATCATTCACCTATCATCGTAACTTCATCATTTTCAGCGCGGGGCTCACCATCCCGTTTGCGGCGCGTATGCTTTATCAAGGCGGCTCCCCCTACACAGCAATAGGCGGGCTTGCAATTTTCTATTGCTTGTCATTGATTTACGTTTCGAAAAATTCCAGTGATTTATTTTTAGCGTCAACAAAAATACAGTACGAAAACACTGAGGTATTAGCCGAATTAGCCAGAGAGAAAGAGGCTGTAGAACAGGCCGTTGCCGCTAAAGATCGATTTTTAGCGTCCGCCAGCCACGACTTGCGCCAGCCCTTGAATGCCATCAGCTTGTTTGCTGTTGCGTTGCAACCATTGCAAACCGAGAAACTTGGTAATGAAATCGTGGATAAGATTCTGCTGTCTCTTAAAGGCTTGAATGGGATGCTTCATAGCTTGCTAGACATCTCTCGCTTGGATGCGGACGTGGTTGAAAACCAGCCCAAACATATGTCGTTACAAACCTTGGTTAACCAGCTATGTGACGAATACCAGGAAAAGGCACCGCACTTAATCATTAGCAGCCACATCGAGCAACAAATCACCATATTCGTTGACCCAACCATTTTGTATCGAGTAGTGCGTAACCTAATAGATAATGCCGTTAAGTACACAACCCAAGGAGAGATAAAAATAATCGCCAAGGTTATTGACGACGATATAGTAGAACTCTCCATCAGCGATACTGGAATAGGCATACCTGAAGACAAAATTGCGACGGTGTTTAATGAGTTTGAACAACTCAATAACCCTGAGCGTAATCGGGAGAAAGGTTTGGGTCTTGGTCTGGCAATAGTGCGGCGACTATGTGCAATAGCCGCGATAAAAATTGAGCTTAATTCTACGCTAGGCCAGGGTACTGTTGTGACTATACAGCTCGCAACTGCCCAACATGAAGAGACGGTTAAGTCTGCCTCACCGGTGTCTGTTGAGCTGAGCGGCAAGCTCGCTTTAGTGATTGACGATGAGCACGATATTTTATTTGGTATGCAAAAACTGCTGAGTGGATGGGGTTGCCAAGTGATTGTAAGCGATTCACTGCAACAAGCCATCGATAAGCTTGGTCAATACGGTAGTGCGCCAGACTTCATTGTCAGCGACTTGCGTTTGCGTGCGGGAGAACAAGGCGACGATGCAATTGAAGCCATACGCGAAGAATTCAATCTGGATATACCTGCGATCGTTGTAACCGGAGATACCGCACCACAGCGAGTAGCCGCACTAAAGGAAAGTGGCTTGGCCGTGCTTTATAAGCCGATAGATCCCAGTGACTTAAAGGAACAACTCGATTTGTTATTAAGTTAGGTGCCCCAGAACCAGCACCTCAGAATTAAATCGGGCCAACTATAGGCCGCTAGTAGGGTGGCCATTTAGCCCGTTGTTGTGATCAGTTTTTACTTGCTAAGATAATTCGAATGTTTGAATTTAATCACCTGCGAATGGAAAACAATGAGATCAAAATTGAAGGTCGAGACCCAATTAAACAGTTACACGGCGGTGCCGTTAAAGAGCTTAGCGATGCTACTCCTTATGTGCATATTGGCATCGGGGTGTGGTGCTGATTCGGAAGAAATTAGCAGCACAGGTGGCTCTGAAAAGAAGTCATCTATCAGCAATACGAAACAGTGGGAAGGTGTTGCCGATGGCTATATCAGTACTGGCGAGCCGACGACGGACCGAATTGAACTGTTTGTGCGAATAGGTAAGTTATTGGCCGCGGCACATGTGTATCGATCCAGGGCGGAGGAGTTTCTCTCGGTGCGAGATCCAAGTCTAGAGCAAATCAGTACTGCAAAATTCCGTGTGGCAGGTGCACTAGATGATGAGTTGCTAATATCGATAGCGGCCATAGAGCCGGTGATTCAAGCAAAAATGATTGAATCGAAGCAACAATTTGCATTGCACGGTTTGCTGCTAGAGCTTAGCGACAACCAGCAGATAAGCGACATTATTAATGGCGATCGCGCGCAACGCGATAAGCAGCTTGCCGCACGTCAAAAAGTGTTTGTGCTGTATGACCGAATTCACTCTGCCGTACTGGCCTTCTTTCCATCTCGGCATGAGTACCTACTGGCGTCATCAGCGCTGATTCGTCAAGCGGGTGACAAGGCCGCGGTGGCGGTATCGGCAAATGGCGTGATATTGAACGTCGAATTACTAAAAGAAGCCAGCGAGTTGATCGATAGATCAATCAAACTAGATCCTAGAAACGTCAGCTTTTGCGATTCTCAACGCCTGCCGATGCGTACACACAAGGATTCAATTGACGAACTCTTGAACAAAATGGTGCCGCTCAAGCTTGGCGAAAAACTTAAGGCGACTGCCAGTGATATATACCGTCTGGCCAAACAAGCCCAAATTGCTGGCGAACGCTTTCCTATAAAAGACAGCTCAGAGTGTCAATAGATAATGCTAACGTATAAGAAAGTACTGCGCTTTGGTATCGCATTAATGGCGTTTTGCGTTTTGCCTACAAGCATCTTTGCCGCAACTATTCAGGTTACCGCGCAAATTGGCGAGTCAGGTTGTGATCTAGTCGAAGCGATCACGACAGCTAATAGCAATACTCCAACAGGTGGCTGTATAGCGAACAATGGTAGTTTTTCCGTGGGCGGAAGAGATCTGATTGTGCTAAATTTTGACGCGCCTATCAGCGAGTTTGTGGTTAGTTCGGTAAATAATTCTGACAATGGCTTACCTTCGATTGTTATCGACATAAAAATTCTGGGCCGGGGTAACGCAGGTAAGGTCATCATTACTAGGTCAGAAGCTCCTTCCACCCCAGACTTTAGGTTATTTGTAATTACCGGGAGTGGCAGCCTCTCGCTTGAGAATATATCAGTGCGCAATGGCAAGCTATCTAGTGGCTCAGGCGGTGCCATCCAAATTCAAGGGGGGCTACTTGAGATCAATAGCAGTGAGTTCATTAATAATCAGAGCCCTCTTGGAGGAGCGCTTTTCATGAATAATAATGATGATAGCGTTGTGACTATTCGTGACACTCTTTTTTCTAATAATCGATCAACAGAATCCTTTAGTGGTGGTGGCGCAATATTAAATGGCCGCGGTGAGCTTAGCGTTATAGACAGTGAGTTTATAGGCAATCAGTCGTCAGCCATTGGCGGCGCGATTGTTGTAGCAAGTAACACCACAACGATTATACGTAACACCCTATTTACTGAAAACACATCTGGCAGCAATGGTGGAGCCATCCATGTTAGCGCCACTGCAATGATATCAATCTACGACAGTACAATTTCTAACAACAGCGCTGACATTACTAACTTTGGTTATGGTGGAGGCATTGCATTGAGTGGCGGGATGGGCACCGATATCAACTTATCAATTGTTAATACAACAATCAGTGGCAATGCCGCTAAGCGGGGCGGCGGCATTGGTTTGGATAGATTGAACCCCTTCGATGATTCAATCTTGATTATTACTAATTCACTGGTCAGTGGTAATTCCTCAAACGACAGATTTACGTCTAGTCAGGAGATTGCTTTTGGGCCGCAAACGATAAGTCTGATTCTTCAAAACAATTTAATCGGACATGCCGACTACACCACAGCACAAGCGATTACTGGTAATAGCCTAGACTTCAATACCAATATTCTCGCTACCAGCGATGGTGACACACCAACGGCTATAAATAATATTTGCTTCCTTTATCCTTGAACGGAGGCCCAGCACGCACTCATGCGTTGCCGCCCAGCAGCCCGGCTATTGATGCCGCTACCGACGGCACGGCGGTGAATGGCGGGTTCATAAATTTCTATTTGCCCGGCTGTAGGGGGGAAGAAATAGGACCAATAGCGCCACTACCTTCCTATAGGCCAGATCAACGTGGCGAAGCAAGACCTGTCGGCGGTGCTTGCGATATAGGTTCGTATGAAGCGGAAGAGCTCGATTCGCATTGTTATGTAGTAAGAGCCGCCAACGGTAATGTGCTTACATTTTGTCTTTGATCGGCTTTTAACTATTAGCGGCTACACGCTTTTACGCGACATAATTTAGGAAAGTACATGCAAAACACCCGTTCATACAGAAAGAAATTTTCCCGTGATTTGATTTTTTTGTTGGCCTTGGTTTTGAGTCAATCTGTTAGTCTCGCCGCAAACATCGAAGTAACTGCAACCATCGGTGGGTTTGGTTGCGATTTAATTGAGGCAATTAGCTCGGCAAATAACAACGCTAGTGAAGGCGGCTGCGTCGCACAGGGATCCTACGGGGCCGATACTATTTTGCTCCCTCCCGAGATTAGCGTACATACTCTAACCACCGTCAATATCGACAGCCTTGGCGCAACCGGCCTGCCGCATATTATTAGCCATATTACGATCGAAGGTGAGGGAGCGAACGCTGCACGAATTGAGCGCGCGGACACACCAGGTACTCCCAAATTCCGCATCTTTCAGGTCAGGTCGGGTGGTAGTCTGACCTTGAAAAATATTCGTATCGCAGGCGGTGACGTGGATGGTCGGGGTGGTGGTTTGTACGTTGTCTCTGGTGGTGAACTGATCTTAAGTAATTGCACAGTAATAGATAATCGTGCCGATACCGGCGGCGGCATTGCCAATCAGGATAGCTCCATATTGATAAGTGACAGTGCTGTTCTCAATAACCACGCATTCGAACCGGGTTCAGGAACCGGCGGTGGTATAGATATAAGATCGGTCTCAGGAAGCGCATCGGCTACCGTGATAGACAGTACAATTTCAGCAAACACGGCTAGAATTGGTGCCGGTATATCGATAAACGGTGAAGACAGTTCTACGTCTGTCATCAACTCTACTATCTCTGATAATCATGCATCGGCCAATAGCGGCGGAGGCGGTATCGGTATCAATGATTTTGTCGCTGGCATGATCGTTTCGGTGAGAAACACCGTCATCAGCGGAAATACTCATCCAGTTATTTTTGGCGGCCAAGAAATTCATCGTTTTGGTTCCGCATCGGACTTGAATTTTGAACACAACCTGATTGGTCATTCAGGGCTAAGCACGGTACAGGCGGTTTCAGACGGACTATTGGCTGAATCAAACTTACTCGCGACCGCCGATGGAAACGTGCCTACTGCGTTACTTGGAGTTGTTCTGCCTTTGGCGGACAACGGCGGTCCGACGTTAACCCATGCGCTGCCGAAAAGCAGCCCCGCGATTGATGCGGCCACTGATGGCGAGGTAGTTCAAGTAT
>JAESTB010000259.1 GCA_016763815.1 Arenicella sp. | reverse complement strand
TGTCTACAGATAAAGAAGCCACCACTCATGAGTGTAAATTCGTTTATAAGGTCAATATTTTCCGAGAGCCTAATTAGTATATCGCATCAAATTTAAGAATGTAGGTGCTTACTTTACAGGCCGAAAAAAATCTAGTTTGTAGGTTGAGTTGAAGATATAAAGTAGTATTGTTGAATACTATTATCACTTTTCAAATAACAGTTATGGTTAATCTGAAATCATATTACGATTCCCGAGTTTTGGAATTGGGCGAAGAGCAATTGTTAGAACAGGTTGGTCATACTGAATACGGTAAAGCAATATCAGCCAATCAGTTTCATAAATTGACTGAAGAGCTCAATAGTTTGTTAGATCTAAATAGCCATGATGTCATGCTCGATTTAGCCTGTGGAAATGGCGTTATTTCAAAACTGATGGCCCAAAACTGTCGCTAAGTGTGTGGTGTTGATTTCTCTGCTGAAATGATCAACGTTGCGAACCAGATTAATGCTGCTAGCAATATACGTTATGTGCATTCAGATGTGTTTGGCTTGAACTCATCGCATTTTAGCGGTGAATTGTTCAGTAAGGTGCTTATGTACGGAGCATTGCAACACCTCAATCGAGGAGAGCTTGAGCGATTATTAAATTTGATTATCCCTTTTTGTGAAGAACATGTTCTCTTCGTTTTTGGCTTTATCCCTAATCAAGAAAAGAAATGGCGTTTTTACGATACGTTCTTGAAGAAAACTAAGGCTCTATATTACAAAATTAGTGGCCATGATTTAATTGGGACTTGGTGGTCAAAGCATGAAATAGAACGCCGCTTCAATAGTGTTGGAATGCAGTGTCAATTTGCCGATATACCAAAGGGACGATATGGTTTTCCTTATCGTTTTCATGTTGTGGCTAGGCGTAAATAAGAAAAGAAAAATGAAGCAAATATATCTACATATAGGATTTGGAAAAACTGGCACTACAAGTATTCAGCAGTTTTTGGCGGTCCATAATGAAAACCTGTTGAGCTTAGGCATTCATTATGTTCTTGCTGGCGGAGGAATTTCTGGTGGCGGCCATCAATCGTTGGCTAAGTCATGTATAGACCTAATTCCTGATTACATGGAGATAGCGGACCCTACGACTGACATCGAAAATGTGAAAGTCGAGATCGCAAGAACAAATAGTGATGTTCTGTTGTTGAGCGCCGAGAATTTTCAACTGGCAAACCCTGCTAAAGTTAAGAGCTTGCTTGGTAACCTATGCGATGAGTATGTTTGTAAAATCATTCTGTTTGTCCGCTCTCAAGATGAGCTGCTCGAATCCGAGTATAATCAAATGGTTAAGTTAAAATCAGTCACTGATGACTTAAAGGATTATGCCGATAATAGTTTTAACGGTAATTTTCTAGAATTAGCCTCTGAGTGGGAGTCTACATTCGGAGTCGGTGCGCTTATTTGTCGTGTTTATAATGCTCGTGAAAAAAATGTTATTTATGATTTTTTGTCTTGCTTACCAATCGAGAAAGCTGCCGTGCACGATCTGTTTAACCTAGAGTCAATTGTTAGTAATGAATCGCTAAGCGTCAGTGCGTTGTCTCAACAGTTTTTAAAAAATAGAAGTGATAAGCCAGCTTTATCTTTACTAGATGCGGAAATATCTAAGTTGAATTATCCTGCAGTTTTAATGAATAGCACCGAAGCCAAAGAATTTAGAGCTTTATTTCAGGAGCAAAATTTGATGTTTAGCTCACGATATCTAGGTACCCCAATGCGTGACCTACAGGGTCGGCGCTTTTCTGATCTGGAAAGAGATCGATATTCAAATTATTGGAAAGAATTCGAACGAACACTTAATGAAATGGTCTAATATGCTAGGCTAAACGACGTTTAACTTTGGATTTTCGAACACCATATTCACCCAGGAAGAAAAATAGATTTTGAAACTTGATTTTATTATATGTGGCAGTCCTAATGATGCATTTTGTTCTCAGATAGCTTTTTTTAGATTATGTTTGAACGCTTTAGGCGGGCACTATAAAAATGCTCGGCTGATTGCGGTATTCGGCGACGCTGAATGCGACACCATCCCACGTCGTTGGGAAAGCCACTTTTCCAATATTGAGATCCAATGGGTACCCAGCGGAGATTTTTTAAAGTACAGCTATAATGCGCAGCATTACGCTAGGTTTCATCACATTCGAGATAGTGCTGACTTCGCAATTTTATGTGACGCTGATGTTGCCTTACTAGACACTTTTTGTGAATTATTGGATCAACTATCTGAAAAGCCTGCCTTGTCAGGAACCATTGCTCATTTTGCACCTTGGCATGACCCGGCATTCAGCAAGCGTTGTGACTGGGATATTTTATCCACGGCTGTGCTGGGCAAAAAAATCGACAAGCCATATAGATATACTCTAATGGCACTCGATGAGTTAGCTGAGACTCCTTTTTACATTAATTATGGTGTGCTTATAGGCACTCCAAGTTTGTTAAATGAGTTTTATCAGCGAGAAAGATGCCTACGCTCGAAGGTCATTTCTGAAACTAATTCATGGTGGTGCGCGCAGCTTTCGTTGACTCTTACGTGTGCCGATTCAGGCTTGCCGACTCGTGCATTACCCATGCGATATAACTTCCCGAATGACCCTCTGGCCGATCGCATGTATTCAGATGAAATGGAGAACATAGTCTTTCTGCATTACCTACGGACAGATTCGTTCGACAGACATAAAATATTCACGACCAAAAATGAATTTGATTCTTTTCTAACGCTAGAATTGGAAGGCTCAAATCGAATTATGCAAAAGCATGTGCATAGTGTCACTCAAGGTAAATACCCATTTTGACATGCCAAAGCAGTTCATTTAGCGACCGTATACCTATGTTTAATTTATCGCTAATTTAGAGAGACTAATCTCGCACAAAACCCTTATATAGCAATTAGACCTACCCTAGTTTGACAGATACACTAATTCGTCGCCCCGGAAGAATCGCCTAAATAGATGAGGCAGTGTGCTAGTAAATCTTTATTATTCACTCAACAGCACATCCTCAGAAAGACAGTTGAAACAGGAAGTTCAGTGTTGTTTCGGGAGCCACCATTGCTATGCCCTTTGGGTGCGGCGACTTCTTAAATTCAACGAATCGCGTAATGAT
>JAESTB010000258.1 GCA_016763815.1 Arenicella sp. | reverse complement strand
TCGACTAACGGCCAACCGCTCGACCAAATCCAGCCGCGACAAAAGCTTAACTAAAGTGGCCAAGTATCGATGTACCCGACGACATATTATCGCCAATTTTCTCACTACTGAGCTGTAAGGACTGTCTCATCAGACGATAGACCGGTTACGCCCGAGCGTGCAAGCTCGAGAATAGTCAGCCGATTTAAACTCTTCAATAGTTCGTCGACCTTCTCACTGCTGCCACTCATCTCAACTATAAACTGGCTACCAGAGACGGTGATCAAGCTCGCGTTAAAGGCTTTTACAATCTTATCTAAATCAGTTTTTTGCTCCTCTTTGGCAAGCAACTTAACCAAAACCACTTCACGCTCAAGGTGGCTTCCAATAGTTATGTCTTGCAAGGCAGCAACATCGACCAACTTATTTAGATGCTTCTCAATTTGATCTATTTTTCGATCGTCACCAGTGGTCACAATAGTCATGCGCGATAGCGTCGAATCGTTGGTTGGAGCTACTGTTAACGATTCAATATTGTAGCCGCGTGCAGAGAACAGACCTGATACACGTGATAAGGCACCCGATTCATTTTCTAATAAAACTGAAATAATATGTCGCATAATCTCTCTACTTAGCTGGGCGCAAACGCATCTCGTGATGCCCTTTACCGCTCTCTATCATCGGATAAACATTCTCTTTTTGATCAGTAATGAAATCCATAAAAACCGAACGATCTTTCATCGCAAAAGCTTCTTTCAGTGCGCCTTCAACATCGCTAGGCTTATCAATTTGCATACCGACATGGCCATAAGCTTCAGCTAAGGCGACGAAATCTGGAAGAGAATCCATGTATGAATTTGAATAGCGCTTATCGTAATTAAATTCTTGCCACTGGCGCACCATACCCAGGTAGCGGTTATTTAGGCATATGACCTTTACCGGCAGTTTGTACTGCTGACACGTCGCAAGTTCTTGAATACACATCTGAATACTACCTTCACCGGTAATACACGCTACATCAGCATCAGGATGGGCTATCTTCACACCCATCGCCGCAGGTAAGCCGAAGCCCATGGTTCCTAAGCCTCCAGAATTGATCCACTTATGGGTATCTGAAAAGCCATAAAACTGTGCAGCGAACATCTGGTGCTGACCAACGTCCGAGGCCACGTAAGCTTCGCCACCGGTTACTTGGTGTAATTTTTGCACTACATACTGAGGCTTAATAATTTTTGAGTCTTCGTCGTACCAGTAACTGTTAACTCCGCGCCACTCTTCGATCTGACCCCACCAATCGGAAACCAAAGACGGATTAATATCCTTACGTCGTCGAGCAATTTCTTGATTGAACGCCTCAAGAACTTCTTTTACATCAGCGACAATTGCGATATCGGCCTTGATATTTTTATCGATTACCGATGGGTCGATATCAACATGAATTACTTTCGCATGAGGCGCAAAGCCATCCAAGCTGCCGGTAATACGGTCATCAAAGCGAGCGCCTAATGCAATGATCAAGTCCGAATCATGCATCGCCAGATTTGCTTCGTAGGTACCGGGCATTCCAAGCATTCCGATAAAAAGCGGATCATCATGCGGGTAAGCACCAAGGCCCATAAGGGTATTAGTACAAGGGAAACCTAGCTTTTTAACGAAACTGGTTAGCTCTTTCTGAGCATGCGCTAAGACCACACCGCCGCCAGCGTAAACCACTGGCCGCTTAGCATTAAGCATTGCCTCGACCGCCGTTACAATTTCACTCGGATGGGCCTTAGGTGCTGGCGGATAAGAACGAATTTCAACTGATTTCGGGTATAAGAACTCGGTAACTTCGGCGGTAATGTCTTTCGGGATATCAACCAACACTGGACCGGGTCGGCCAGTGGTCGCAATATGAAAAGCCTTCTTAATCGTTTCAGCTATTTCTTCCACGCTTTGAATAAGAAAATTGTGTTTAACGCAGGGACGACTAATGCCGATAGCATCAATTTCTTGAAAGGCATCATAGCCGATCAGCGGCTTCATAACTTGGCCAGACAGCACCACCATCGGTATCGAATCCATGTATGCGGTAGCGATGCCGGTAATAGCATTAGTAATGCCTGGCCCCGAAGTCACTAGCACCACACCGGGCTTACCAGTAGAACGAGCATAGCCGTCGGCCGCATGTGTTGCACCTTGCTCATGGCGGACTAAAATATGTTTTACTTCGTCTTGCCGATGAAAAGCGTCATAGATGTGCAATGCCGCACCACCAGGGTATCCGAAGACAAACTCTACGCCCTCTTCTTCAAGGCTTTTGACTACTATTTCTGCACCTGATAACTGCACGGAGGTCTCCCAATAAACTCTGGTTTTCCGCTCGATTGAGCGGCAATAAAAAATGCCCTCAAACGGGGCGGCTATATCAACTGCAAATTATAAACGGTAGGGGCTTAAACACAACGAACTTATTCACTTTTTTAGTACTTCTATGACTCAATTGAAACCTGCGAGACCAAGCGCTATAAGACTTTATCTCAATCTGATATGTAAAACATTCATAAAAGATATGGTTTAGAGGCCCCTACACGCCTCAAGAGCAATATAAAAGTAGTTTGGACAGCTTTCCAATTAGGACCAAAAACGGTCAACAGCGATCGTTGCACAGAGTCAATTTAGTTAGAACAGTACAGGAACAACTTACCCCGCTATTGACAAATTCCTCAACTCAAACAAAATGAGTTTCAATCCGAACAAAAATAGTAGCAGGCATTTTATTTGATGATCACGTTATGCTGGGGTCTCGCTTACATTCTTCAGTCGGTATTTATTGCTCTAAAAAGCATCTCTCGCTTACAATAACAAACATGCATACATATATAATTTCAGATCTACACCTGACCCCTGAACGACCCAAAACCATTAAAGCCTTTTTCGACTTTCTAGCCAATGATGCGCCTACGGCCGAGCGACTTTATATTCTCGGAGACCTGTTTGAATTTTGGATTGGCGACGACGCTGGCGGCATTCTCGGAGCCGACCCGATTCTAGATGCAATGAAGACAATTAGCCAAGTCGTTGATTGCTACTTCATTGCCGGCAATCGAGATTTTTTAGTTAGAGAAACCTTTACCGATCGCACTGGCTTTAAAATTCTCAACGACGAGACAGTGATCGACCTTTACGGCACCAAAACGCTGCTATTACATGGAGACAGTTTATGCACTGATGATATAGCCCACCAACAATTCAGAAGCCAAATGATGACAAACGACCAGTTTTGTAATAGCTTCTTACAAATGAATATCGGCGACCGCATTGAGCAAGCCAAACAAGCGCGCCAGCAAAGTAAGCAGCATAAATCTGCAATCAGTATGGGTATCATGGATGTGACCGAAGCCGCGGTGCTGGCATCGTTTGCCAAACACACGGTAAGCCAGATGATTCATGGCCACACTCATCGTCAAAACACACATCAATACGATGTCGATGGCGACAAAGCGACTCGTTATGTTTTAGACGACTGGCACGTAACCAGCAGCATTATGCGAGTGGATAAAGACGGGATTAACATCTTTAACGCGCCAATTTAAGCCGAGCTAGAAGGTAAAACCGGCTAATCTGAACCCGCATCGGGGGTTGCCTTAGAGCGCCCCGGAACAACGCGGTAAAAGGTCTCTCCTTCTTTAATAAAACCAAGTTGGCTTCGGGCTCTCTCCTCAAGCGCCTCACTACCTTGCTTCAACTCATTTACCTGAGCATGCAATTTATCATTTCTGCGCGCCAGTGCATGGTTCCTTTCAAGAGACTGTTGGATGTTGCCTTCCAGCGACCATAGTTGAAAAACACCGTGCCCACCAAACCACAGCTTGGCTTGCAGCAAAATGAGTAAGAAAAAAAGTATGCTGGCGATAATTCTCATGC
>JAESTB010000257.1 GCA_016763815.1 Arenicella sp. | reverse complement strand
TTAAGTAGAGCTTGAGCTTGAACCAGTTCATTTGAAATATCGACATGTCGACTAAGACCTAAAAGACTTGAAAGGGCTTCAGTCATCGAAAAATCTTGCTTCAACGCTTCTCTGTAAGCATTTGCGGCGTCAGATGGTCGACCAATGTCTTCAAAAAGCTGGCCGATTCCAAAAAGAACAGCTGTCGATTTTGGATTGATCTTTAACGCACATCGATATTCTTGCTCGGCGTCTTCGACATAGCCGAGGTTCTTATGCGCGTTTGCTAACTGTAGTCTCGCTGCGAGGTTATTGGGTTCGACCAATATCGATTGTGCGAGACATTGCCTTGCATCTTCAAATTGACCGTTGGCGTCGAGGACTTGAGCAAGCCCCAACCACGGCGCAGCAACATGTCCGGCTAACTTTATCGATCGACGAAAGGCATCAAGCGCACAGGTGAGATCACCAATTCGCTTATATTCATAACCATGTTCAAACCAATCTTTAGCCGTTAAACCGGATTGCACACGGTTACTTGAATCATTCATTTTCGAATTAGAAGCGAGAGTTAAAGGTTAAAACAGCCGTCCTTGGTGCACCAAGCACAGACCCACCATTTATATTTTGAGCGAAACTCGCTGAATTTTCGATGTATTCCTCATCGTTAATATTGAGAATATCAAGTGAGATTGTCATACCTTCTTTAATCGGGTATGAAAGATTAAAGTCTGCAATGGTATAACTGTCAAAATCAACCACTGGACCTGCTCGTTCTCCAACATAACGAAAACCAGTACCTAACTTAAGGCCTTCAAGTGAGCCAGATTGCAATTCATAGCTAATATAAACGCTGCCTGTTTGTTCTGGGAAAACCGCGGCCGAGACTTCTTTATCTCCTGCTTTGGTAATATCGATGTCATTCAATCCTAGGTTCAGATTAATATCTAAACCTTCAACTGGATTTACCGTACTAGAAAATTCGAAGCCTTTAACTTCTAACTCACCAATCGTGGTTACAAACGCAATTTCAGGTGTGCTATTTACCGAATCACGAACAGCGACATTTTCACGCGTCGAGAAGAAAAACCCCGCTTCAAAACTCAATACGCCATTTAGTGTTGAGCCTTTAGCGCCTAACTCAAAGCCATTTGATGTTTCAGCTGCAACCTCGCCGTTGTCTTGTCGTAAGCCAAATTGAGGTACAAAAGCTTCGGAATAGCTAAGGTAGAGGTTGATATCGTCTACAACTTTTGCACTTGCTCCGAGACGAATAGTAACTTCGCTGTCATCGAATTCTGAGACAAGTTCTCTTCCGCGACGGAAATTCGTTGTAACTTGGTCTAACGAGTCGTACCGAAGACCAGCATTGATTGTTAACCATTCATTAGGCCGGATAGCCGTTTCTGCAAAAACTGAACTTAGCTTTAGGTTGAACTTAGTAAAGGGTGACAGTGCTCCAAATTCTTCGGGGCCAAAACGTGCGTCATCTAATTCATCTATTCGGAATGTTTGCACTTGGAATGGTGAAAATAGTCTGTCAAAAGAACGGTTGTCATAAGCAATACCAACAACAAAATCTTGAGTTTGACCCCATAACTCCACTTGGTACGAAAGAAGGGCGTCATAAAAAGTTACTCTTGATTCTGTTTCGGCTGCGTTGGCGTAGGTGTAAACGTATGGGTCATTAAGGCCTAAACCAGGGGTACCATCCGAATAATTATAGTTGTAGAGTCCAGAGGTGTTTTGGTAGTCAAAGTCTGTTTCTTGATGACTACCGCGAATGGTAAGTTTAAGATTGTCAAGTAATTGATGACTAATCTCAGCTTCATATAATGCGTCGTCTGAAACACCTTCGCCGTTAGCATAGCCAGTGAACGTATCTGTATCGATTTGAGATGGAATCTCACCGGTTGATAATAGTGGGAAGCCACTGTTCGGGTTTACTGTGTTTTGAGTATACGAAAGGCTTGCTCTAATCGATGTTTCTGCTGTGATATCAGCCGTAAGAACAGGCCTTACTGCAACCGTTTTACGTTGGGTTTCACTTGCATCAAACTCAAAATCTCGGTAGGCACCACTGAGTCGAAGCAGAACATTGTCTGAACCAAATGAGTCACCAAAATTGACATCAAATTCAGCGCCCACACTACCAAATTGATCTACTCGAAGTTCAACATCGTAAAACTCATCCGCCTGAGGCACTTTCGTTACCGTGTTGATAACGCCACCTGGTCCTATCGGGCCTAATGAAATAGAGGCCGGTCCTTTTAGGACTTCATAGCGCTCCACGAATGAATCATCTCGAGCACCAGAGCCTCTAAAGTTATTTTGAATACGGTTATCGACAAGAACAGGTGCCTCAAAGCCTCTTGATAGAAAGCCAGCCGTTCCAATACCAAGACGGTCTTCTGTTCGAGTAATATTGGGCAAAGTGGTGAGCGCTTCGATAGGCCGTGTAAAATTACGCGCATCTAAAAAATCACGATCAAGTATATTTAATGTAAATGGAAGCTCTTGAGGGTCGATTGAAATTCGGTTGATCAGCGATTGCTGAAATTTACCAATAACGAGGATTTCTTCCTGAACGTTTTTGCTGTCATATTGGTGATTGTTTTCGTTTGCGTGTAATTGAAATGATGCTAAGACAGCTAAAGCCAGTGTCGACTTTTTTGGCCATTTAAAACTTTGTTTTTTCATAGAGCATTACTCTCTCTTGGAGTCAGAATTTATTTATTAGCAATTGTTCTTTTCCAACCGGGTAGGGCATGCCTTAAGCGGACCATGGTCACAACTTAATGAGAATTTGTTTTTAGAAAAGCAAAACGGCAGTCGATCAAGGGGACGGTGCAAACTTCAAGTAACAAAATACCGTATCCCAGTTAGGAATAATTACTAAGTGCGAATTATTCTCATTCTCATCTGTAAGTACAGCATTGTTGCAACTGTTACATTTTTTTTAGCTCTTAGGCACGCGAATGCACATTCTTAATCCGCCTTCAGAGCGATTACTAGCACTTAATGAGCCACGGACGGCACGCAATTGTCGTTTAGCTAACGCTAATCCCAGCCCAAAGCTATCACTATCTCCATTACGCGACTGATCAACTCGATAAAAAGGCTGAAAGATAAGGTCCAATAAATCGTTATCAACACCTGGGCCATTATCTTCAATCGTGACTATGTATTCATCATCCGCTGACGATTGTAAATGAACATCGACCGATCCACCTTTTGGCGTAAATCTTAAGGCGTTGCGAATGATATTCTCTAACGCTTGCCCAAGTGATCGATGGTTTGTGTTTTTCAATTCAGCATTCGATGGCGAATGTGTCACAATTTTTTTATCCGGAAACTCGAACTTTGCATCATCAACAATCACATCAATTAAATCCACTAGATCAACGTCCTCTTGCTCGAGTTGGGGTTGTTCATTTTCTAACCATGCTAAGGTGAGGGTGTCTTCAACTAGCTTTCGAATATGAACTGACTCTCGGCCAATTCGGTCTAAGTTCGGGCTATCAACTCCATCTGACTGTGCCAGTGAGATTGCAATATCTAATCGAGTTAATGGTGTTCTGAGTTCATGTGAAAGGTCTGCAATAAGCTGGCGTTGACTGATTAATTGATCACTAATTCGTGAAGCCATTTGGTCAAATGTGCCGGCTAACTCAGATAGTTCGTCGTTTCTATTGCCTAATGACTCTGCTACACGAGCATTCAAATTACCACGACTAAAATCAACAGTTGTACGTTGCAGCTTTTGTAATGGAACCATAATATGTTGATATAAAAAAAACATTAGAACGATTAACAAACTCATTGGAATCACAACATGCAAAGCCACCCTTACGATAGGCCAGCTTGTGCCTGGGCGCATTCGATCTGGTAATACGACAATAAAACTAGCTTTGCCATCACTAAACGGCAATTCCATCAAAGGGTTTTTCTCAAAATATAGGTGTACCTGCCATTCAATATTTCGACCCAGGTTATAACCTAAATAGCGTGATTCAAATTCTCTATTTCCTGCGATAGGGTTAAAGTCATGGCTAACAACCGCTGCTGAGATATTTTCTAAGTTTTGTATCTTTTCAAGCCATTGCTGCAATCCGCCGATATCATTTGCGGCATAGTATTCTTCAGCCTGAGCACCCCAATGCTTTAATTCAGTTTGATCAGCACTGCTAATCAGGCTCATATCGGCTTCAATACGTAGCGAGGTATAATTAATAATATAAAAGAGAGCTACAATACCCGTGACGATAATCAAGCAGAGTTTCCATAGTAATCGTCTAGTCATGACAGGCAATATCCGGTCCCATGAACAGTTTGCAAGCTGGCTCCAGCCCATTCAAGTTCATTAAGCTTGCGCCTAACTCGGCTCAAATGCATATCAATACTTCGATCATAAGCGCCCAAGGTCTTATTCAGCACTTTTTGAGATAAGTAAGCTTTCGATAGAACCTCTCCTTTATGTAAGGCTAGCTCCCAAAATAATTTGAATTGAATAGCGGTTAATTCGATAACGTTAGATGATGTTCTTAGTTGGCGGTGTTGCGAGTCAATTTCTAAGCCGTCAATATTCAAAACCAGCTGTGATAGAGTTTGTTGTAGTTGACAGCGTCGCAACAATGCCTCGATACGCAACAGCAATTCTTTTTGATTAAACGGCTTAGAAACATAGTCATCCGCGCCTCTACTCAAACCGGTAATTCTTTCTTCTTCAGCCCCTTTTGCGGTCACTATTATAATTGGGACTTGACTGGTCTTTCTAAGCATACTCAACAAGGAAATCCCGTCTCTTTTAGGTAGCATTACATCAAGTAAGATCAACTGATAAATGTTTTTTGAAGCCTCAAGAAAGCCAGTCTCGCCATCAAAGCAAGAATCAACCATATAACCGGCATCACGCACGAACTGAGACATTTGCTCATTGAGTAAACGGTCATCTTCAACGATTAAAATTCTATCAGTCATTTAAAATAAATAAAGCGGGTTTCTACTCGCGAGCGAGAATACATTAATAATAACAAGTGACGTTAACGGGCTTTGATGATGCGTCGTGCGCTGCGCATCAATAAATATCTTAAAACTCAGGCAATCATGTTTAACCGAATAATTAAGCGATGAGTTATGGCGTGAGTAAGTCACGTTTTTGCATGACTTTTTTAAAGGTTACGGTTCACAAAGCTTCTGCCAGAACGGGCGATTTGAACTTCATTGAGGTAGTGAAAAGACCTATTAGTGCCGTTGTAAGCAGAAGGCCGTTAATAACGAGAGGTAGGCCTGTAAGTGCGTGGTAGCCAAATTTAGCGGTGTATACGATGATTAGAACAAGCGTCATTGCAGCAAATATTCTTGTTAAATGGATTCTTGCCTGGCCCTCATTTTGTAATTTACAAGCGTAAGCACACGACAGAATTAGGCAAAACCAGAACCAGTAATTCGAGACAAAGTTGAAGCTAAAGCGTGTTATCGCAGGCACGATCAAGGCTATCGGCGTACCCCAAACAAAGCCTGCCCATAAATCATTGATCAGGTCTTTGTACTTACGTTTGGCCAGCCATATATTGATGCCGCTAACCGACACAATGGTGATCGCCAAGCCTAATAAAAAGTAAATGACTTTAGTCCACCAGCCGCCATAGTGACCAAAGTGTAAACGGTACATTGAATAAATAATTTGTTTACCAATCTCACCGTCTGAAAAGCTTTTTGTGTGTAAAAAATTTCCGTTAGCATCGAATACGTAATTTTCAGAATAGATTAGGCGGTTTGGGTGCTGAGAGAAAATCTCAATAAACTGACCCGGTGTGCCGGTGTCATGCACGATGGCTAGTATCGGTGTTGTGTTAGGAGCAAGTTGTGGCATTTGTTTAAACGCCTTAGCGAGGTTTATCTCACCGACGTCTTGGCTCAACGAAGGTTCCTCGCCGAACACCGATTGAGTGACGTGTTCGATGTCGTTGTTTTTGTAAACCGCGGCGTATAAATAAACAACCACCATGGCGAAGCCAAAAAAAGCACCAGTCAGACCGATCATCAAATGAAATGGAGCTCCCCAGACACTCAGGCGATTGTGTATGTCGGTTTGTTCCAGCTGTTTAGAGCCACGTACTCTGAATTTAAATGCATCTTTAAACAAAGTACGGTGTGACGCAAAACCAGATATAACCAAGGTCATTAATATCGCGCCTATGGCGCTGACAAGAATCATTCCCCAGGCTTCGGGTAAGTGTAGGTAAAGATGCAAGTCCGTCAGAAGGCTGGTCCACGGGTGGGCTGTTGACGATGCGATATTGCCGTCTTGATTCAAAAACCAACCTTCATTTTCAGTTACCAACGCTACTCTTGGATTACCTTCGGTTGGCAAGGTCACGTACATGTGTGGCGTAACCTCAGTTGTGCCGTTTGATAGTAAGTTGTTAAATGCCGCATCAATTTTATCGATATCGTAGTTAACGTATTCTTGCGCGCTAGGTTGTTCCCATCGTTCGAATTCCTCAAAATAAACCGCTAGGGTTCCGCTTAAACAGACTAGGTACATCAACGCACCCACCATCAGGCCGAGCCATGAGTGAGCGTTTAATGATTGACTAAAGAACTTATTGGAAGGTTTCATATTCATGTGATTCGCATTTGGTAGTCGCTGACCTTATGTAAAAGTTATACCGCTCAAGATGATGGCGCCCAAAAATAATGCCGAACCGATCATTTTTTTTTGCTGGCTATATAAATACAGATACGCGATCACCGACCAAAGTAACGGAAACCCTAAGACAATTAACGTCAACTTATTCACTTCAGAATATCCAGTTACGTTACTCACGACTAAGAGCGACAGTAAGCTGAAAATTAAAGCGATTGGTATGGCAACAATGAATATAATTACGTTATTGGACCAACGATTTTTGATGGGCTGAAAACGGAAGGTCCGTCGTTCGGTGATTTTTCTCTGCTTGTCTCGGATATTGATGTTTATCAGCGCCAAAACTAACGGAATAATGGCTAAGCCGAAAAAACCATAAGCCAGACCAAACTCCACGCCTTCAAACAGTATGAAGAGTGCCAAAGATGAAAGGGCGAGGGTCCATCCCACCCAGTTGCTCATACGCGTGTCTTTATCCGCTGACTTCCAGTTAAGGTAAAGAAACGAAAAGCCAAAACTGGCCGGTAATAGTGTGATTAAAATATTCATTTCTTAATACGAATGAGAATGATTTGCATTTACGTTTGTAGTGTACTAGATTGAGCGACAAATGAAAACCATGTTTCCAATCTTTGAAAAAGTAGTTATGAACAAAAAAACAATTGCACTAATCGTTACTAGCCTATTAGCTTTCGGTGGCGGGGCCAACGCACAATCAATCCCCCAAGAGCCACTTGAAGAAATTAAGGTGGTTGGTGAACTATCACTGTATTCAGCGACGAAATCGGATACGCCCATTCTTGAAACGGCTCGATCCATCTCTGTTGAGACGGCGGACTCTCTGGTTGACATAGGCGCGTTGGAGTTGGCAGACGCATACACCTATAGCTCAGGTGTAACAGGCGAGGTTTTCGGTTTTGCGACTCGTGGCGATTGGGTGCGAGTACGAGGTTTAGATGTGCCACAGTACCAAGATAGCTTGCAATCGCTATTTGGCAATTACAACAACACCCGCTCAGAAGTGTACACACTGGAACAGGTCGAAATATTAAAAGGCCCAGTGTCAGTGCTTTTTGGTCAAGGCTCTCCAGGCGGCATTGTTAATCTAGT
>JAESTB010000021.1 GCA_016763815.1 Arenicella sp. | reverse complement strand
TGATGATCGTGCGTTACACGATCATCCATGGCGTAGCATTGGTATTGTATTGTGGGGGCACGTACGCGAGTTAACGCCTAAAGGCGAAGCTCGTCTTTGGCCGCTGGTGCCAAAGTATCGTAGCGCAATCTATGCCCATCGCCTGCATCTTGAAAGCCGGTTTGCGCTTACTTTGTTTTTTACCTTTCCAAAAGAACGTGAATGGGGTTTTTTATGCCCCAAAGGCTGGGTTCATTGGAAAGATTTTACCGATTCATCGGGTCAGAAGGAGGGAGCGGGTTGCGCTGAATAGTTCCTGAACGGTTCAGCCTGCCTAAAACTAAAAACTACTAATAAGACTCAATCAATCAAGAGGCAAAATATGAAGGCAATTTCGTTACTTTTACTAAGGCTGTCGACCGGTATTTATTTAATGCTATGGGGTTTTATGAAGCTTGGTGCTAAAGAGAAAGCGGTGGGCTTATCAGATAAATATTACGACGGCTTATTGAGTGGCGATATAGTCAATTACAGCGTTGGTGCAGCCGAGATGTTGATTGGCTTATTGGTGGTGCTCGGCCTATTTGGTGGCGTCGCCTACTTAGGCCAGCTAGCGTTCTATTTTGTTGGTGCGGCGGCCATTATTACTGATTTGGTAGACCCGTTTGGTCTTTACCTTGCAGACTCAGCGCATCTCCTTTTCTTCCCGTCGTGGACCTTATTGTTTGCCAGTTTGCTGATGATTGCGTTTAAGTCTGATGACACGATGTCATTAGATTCCAAGCGAGGTGCTTAGGCGCTTAGTTTGAGCGTTAATGGCTTAGTGACGAATAGTAAACTGGGGATCCTTCGGCTATCGCTCAGAATGACACTAGTCGAAGCTCAGAATGACACTAGTCGAAGCTCAGGATGACACTAATCGAAGCTCAGGATGACACTAATCGAAAAACCGAAAAGGCCGCACCGATTAAGCTCGATGCGGCCTTTTTTATTTACCCTTACTTACTTTCAATCAAGCGTTTAATACTCAACCACGCTGCGTATGCTCTTGCCGGCATGCATTAAGTCAAACGCATCATTAATTTTATCCAGCGGCATCTTATGCGTGATTAAGTCATCAATATTTATCTTTCCGTCCATATACCAGTCGACGATCTTCGGTACGTCGGTACGGCCTCTGGCGCCACCAAATGCGGTACCACGCCATACTCGTCCGGTGACTAGTTGAAAAGGTCTGGTGGAGATTTCTTTGCCTGCTCCCGCCACACCAATAATAATGCTTTCGCCCCAGCCTTTGTGCGTACATTCAAGTGCTTGGCGCATTGTGTTTACATTGCCAATGCACTCGAACGAGTAGTCGGCGCCACCATTGGTTAGGTCTGAAATCGCCTCGACTACATCCTTAACGTTTTTCGGGTTGATAAAATCGGTCATACCGAACGCCTTGGCGGTATCAACTTTACCTTCGTTAATATCGATGCCGATAATTTTATTGGCGCCAACCATTTGCGCACCTTGAATCACGTTTAGCCCAATGCCGCCCAGGCCGAAGACAACAACGTTTGACCCGGGCTCGACCTTTGCATCAAAAACGACCGCGCCGACGCCAGTAGTAACACCGCATCCGATGTAGCAAATTTTATCAAATGGCGCATCTTTACGAACTTTAGCCAAGGCAATTTCTGGTAACACGGTAAAGTTAGCGAAGGTAGAGCAGCCCATGTAGTGCAGCAGTGGTTTGCCTTGAAAAGAGAAGCGAGAGGTTCCATCCGGCATTAAACCTTGCCCTTGGGTCGAGCGGATCGCCTGGCATAGATTAGTTTTCGGGTGCAAGCAATAATCACATTCGCGGCATTCAGGAGTGTAGAGCGGTATTACATGATCGCCGGGTTTCAACGACTTAACACCAGCGCCAACTTCGCGAACAATACCCGCGCCCTCATGGCCTAGAATAGCTGGAAATGCACCTTCGGGGTCGTCACCGGATAAAGTAAACGCGTCGGTGTGGCAAACGCCGGTTGCCATAATTTCGATAAGCACTTCGCCGGCCTGTGGGCCGTCGAGTTGTACGGTTTCAATGCTCAATGGTTCGCCAGCGGCAAACGCAACAGCGGCTCTAGTATCCATAGGGGACCTCATGATTGTTTTCAGTAATTTGAGTGTACACCTGAGGCGGCTGTCAGGTTAAGCAGACTTTGAAACTTGCCTGTTTAAATTTGGCTATTTTTAATGACAATAAACTGGCCCCTACCCGAGTCGTTACAAAGCATCTCACTAGCAACACGTTCGGCCACTTTTTCAACACTAACGAATTGCCAGGGCATGATCCGAGATATTGGTTTGAAAATGATATCGAGTGGAATAGATTTACCGTTTTTCTGATATCGTCGCCCATAAATTAGGCCCGGCTGAATTACGATTGCTCGGTGTTCGCTAGACAGTTCAGAAAAGTCTTGTGCCGCTTGCATTGCAATTTTCTTGCCTTGGGCATAGCCAAAGTTCTCTCCGCGCATGAAAAATGGAAGTTGTGCGCCAAGTAGGACCACTCGCTTTATGCCAGCCTCACCAGCTCCTTTGATGGCGTTAGCGTTGGTCGTGCCATTTGCAAATACTTGCTCGTCATAGGCTTCTTTTGAAAAAGACGGTAATGGTGGCGAGCCAACTAAGGTAACTAAACCGTCCAAGCGCTGCAATAATTGGGTGTCCGGCTCGCTCGCATCACCTTTACACCAGCGCACTGACTCACTCCACTGTTGATCGCCTAGGTGCAGCGGTTTGTGCCCGCTACGGCTAAGGCATACGGCGCACACATCGCGAGCCAGCAATGCCCTTGCGACACGAGTTCCAACAAATCCATTGCCCCCATACACTACGATTTTAGTCGTGTGTTTGGCTTTTTTAGTCTGACGTCCAATATTATTCACCCCCAGATGATAACGGCTGAGTTGTTGCGGAAATGTGTTCTGCTGTGAACATCACGTATTTGGTGGTATAAACACACGATGAAACTAAATAATAAAGTAGCCGTTGTCACCGGCGGCGCAGGCGGCATCGGGACGGCTTTGTGCCGAGCTTTAGCGAGTAAAGGCGCTAAAGTTGTTGTCTCGGATTTAAATCTTCAAGCGGCGCAATCTGTCGCAGCAGAAATATCGGGTTTAGCGATAGCCTGTGATGTCAGCCGTGAGACTGATATACAGCGTTTGATTAGTGAAACAGAATCGCAATTAGGTGACATAGATCTATTCGTCTCTAACGCGGGCTTCGGTGTTGGCGAGCCAGACCATGTCGCCTCAGCCAGCGATGATGTGTGGCAAAAAAGCTGGGAGCTTCATGTGATGTCACATGTATGGGCATCGCGTGCCTTGTTGCCAAAAATGATTGAGCGCGGCGATGGCTACTTAGTTAATACGGCCTCGGCCGCGGGCCTGTTAGTACAAATTGCTGATGCCGCCTATAGTGCAACTAAGCATGCCGCGGTTTCATTTGCTGAATCTTTGGCAATTGGCCACGCTGATGACGGCATCAACGTGTCGGTAATTTGCCCGCAATATGTCAATACTAATATTCTGGCGGTAGCCGATGACGAACGCGGTAAGAAAATGCAAGGCGTGATCACGCCAGAAGATTGCGCGGCTACCATCGTTAAGGGCATAGAGGATGAGATTTTCATGATATTGACGCACCCTGAAGTCGCTGATTTCTATCGTAACCGAGCAAATGATCCTTCAAGATGGGTTAAGGGCATGCGCCGATATCGTGCGGCAATGTTGGATGAAAACGGCAAGTTTGATTTTCGTAAGGTTTTCAACATTTAGTTGCAAGCGACACCTTATGTTTAAACTCTAATCTTGGAGAATTACTCTCCACTATTTTCTTAATCTTCGGGCCAATCGCCAGATTGGCCTTTATTATTACTTATTATGCTTCCAGTCCGAGACGATAATCCTCAAGTCGATACGCCGATAGCAACCTATGTGCTGATTGGACTAAATGTGCTTGCCTGGTTTTTTCTTCAGGGTTTCGGTGACGAGCAAACGCTGCGATCATCAGTACAGCAATTTGGCCTAAAGCCCGGTGAGTTATTCTCTAACGAGCATTACACTGGCCAGTGGAGTGAGTTAATTTCGTCAATGTTTATGCACGGAAGTTGGATGCACATAATTGGCAATATGTGGTTTTTGTGGATCTTCGGGGACAACATTGAAGATTCAATGGGTTCGGTTCGATTCGTCGTATTTTATCTTCTCTCAGGCTTGGCTGCAGCTGCGGCACAAATCGTTTCAGACACTAGTTCGATGATACCGATGGTTGGCGCTTCAGGCGCTATAGGCGGTGTCATGGGAGCGTACATCGTTCTGTACCCCAAAGTTAAAGTGCATATGCTGGTATTCATAATGATCATTCGCGTGCCGGCGATTGCTATGCTCGGATACTGGATGGGCGTGCAGCTTATAGGCGGGGTATCGTCAATCGGTGCCTCAGGTGGAGGCACTGCTTTTTGGGCCCACGTAGGCGGCTTTGCGGCAGGGGCTATTTTGGTATGGTTTTTTAAAGATGAAGAAATGCTGCTCAATCATCCGTATTATGGTTGGAAGCAAAGGGCCAATCCGGCCGATATTTGGCAAGACCCTAGTAACCGTCAATAAAGTAACCGTCAATAAAGTAACCGTCAGTAAAGCGCAGACAATATAAACTCCAAATAAACCCCAAGCATATGAGATACCAATATGCGAAAATGGAAAAAAATACAGTGACCGATCTATTACTAACAACTCAAGTGCGGGCAATGTACATGAGTGACACCGGGCCTGTGATCGAGATTATTAACGATCACGATGAAGACGATGGTGAAGCCGCTGAAGCCGAGTTTTAAGATGACGGCGTTGAAGGGCAGTTTGTGCTAGTCGACGACGAAACAGTGCTGGGTATCAGCGGATATCGTGAAGTTGAAAACTGCGATGGTACTTATTATCTTTCGTGGACCTATCTAGACGAAAAATACCGTGGTCAAGGCTTAGGCAAAAAAATGCTCGGTAACGTGCTTGATCGCTTGCGGGAGTTGGATGCTAGAAAGATATTTGTCAAAGTTTCCGACTATCAAGAAGACGGCATCAGTATTTATGCTGCAGCGCTCAGTATGTATAAGTCATTTGGCTTTGAGGTCGAGGTTGTTGGTGAGGATTTTTACGACCAAGGCGAGTCTCAAACGATACTCGGGCTTGAATTTAAACCCCAGTCCGATGAGATAGTTGTGGCTGACGAAAAGCCGGTAATTCGCTTTAATGGTTTGTTCGAAATTGCCGAAACCGACGGCGCATATACGTTTGAGTGGATAGTAGAGAAATCAACGGGTTTATTTGGTAAACGCAGCTTTAGCCCCGAAGACCTTGAGGTTGGTATTGGGTCAGTAAAAGAGCAGGGCGGTCGCAAGATCTTTTTGACTTTCCCCTCTAATTTGGTTTTAATCCATAGACCTCTTCAAGCGGTTGGGTTTAAATACGTGGGGCAGCTCAGGGATTACTATGAAGAAGGTTTGCACGAACTGCATTTTTCGCATGACCTTGAGGGTGTTGGCGAACTCTCAGAATAACTAATTAGTTATTTAGACCAATCAATAAGATTGGCAGATTAAATAAAGCACTACAAAGAACATTAATAAGATAAAGTTTCGATAAACCGAAACGGAGTAACCATGAACAACTTGATTCGCTATGTACCCATCGCTTTAATCGCCGGCTATTTTTTGTATGCTAATTTCTCTGGCCCAAGTAGTTCAGATGATGAGCTTGACCTCACGCAAGTGTTGGATGTAACGGTAGAAACTATTTACGCTTTTGAAGAAAATAACCCACAGTTAGTGGCATCAGGCGAAGGCGATAACGAAAACGCGGCTTTGGTTAGGTTCAGCGAAGACCTAATGGTTAATTACAACGCAGCGACACCGGCTATTTATAAGGAGCGAATTACGGTAGCGCCTCAGCAGGATGCCTCGCTTATTGCGTTTGTAGATGCTGATGCCAACGGCAATTTCGACAGCGGCGAAGAGGCACTTTATATGATTGAAGTCGATGGTGAGAACTCTCGAGTTATTGCTACCAGCCGCAACGGCGCGGTTAGCGATTCGCGCTTCAGCGGTTCAGGCTTATTAACCGGAATGTTGATTGGCAGCATGCTAAGCCGTCAACGGGCTTCTGGCGCCAACCCCGCGAGTAAGAAAACTCAGACTAGCAAGCAAGCTGCGCGTTCTCGCGCTGGCTCAGGTAGTCACTCGCGCGGTAAATAGTCTGCGCTAGAATAGGCGGCTCTAACGGCTTACGTTTCTAACGGCTTAGGCGATTGTTTAGGCCGTTTTTATTTTTACACTGAGCATGTATCGCTCATTACGCCATAGGCCTTACAGTGTCTAATAACTCATCGCCAGTCTCCACGCTTAGTAGTGCTCAGGCGGGTGTGCTGCTGTTTTCAATTCTTATCGTTGCTCTGTGTGGCATCGTTTATGAACTTATCATCGGTACCGTTTCTAGCTATTTATTAGGTAATAGCGTCTATCAATTTTCACTGACGATTGGCTTCTTTATGTTCGCTATGGGCGTAGGCTCGTGGCTTTCGAAGTTTTTTGATACTCAGTACATTCGTAATTTTGTGACCATCGAAATCGCAATTGCCCTAGTCGGCGGTATCAGTAG
>JAESTB010000256.1 GCA_016763815.1 Arenicella sp. | reverse complement strand
TTCACAGCACTATCGGTAAAGCATCTTTCTCTGCGGAAGATCTGCATGAGAACTTTTTGGCTCTTTTAGGCGCGCTGCATAAAGCAAAGCCAGCGTCGGCTAAAGGCCAATATTTTAAGCGTGTAGCTGTGTCCACAACAATGGGCCCAGGTATTCGTGTTGACCGTCAATCTCTTCCTCAGTTCTAAATTATTTTTTAGAACTAAGGTTAGATAAGACGTTCGACAATCGGTGTCCATCGATCACTGTTTGATTGATGGCGTGTCAAAGACCGTAGGTATTTCTTTTAATTGATAGGCTTTTTTATTAAGGCCGCAGGCGCCGGCTCACAAGGCCACAGGCGTTGCAATTTAAAGGAACTTAATTTCCTACGTAGATGGTGTCCCCGAGCAAGTTTTGTATTTTTGCTCACGCTCTTAATAGAGCTGTGAGTAGGTTTGTAAAACTGAATTTAGGGTGCCAAAACTGGAGGTAGCTCTGATATGAGCCTAAATCTTGATCAAAAGAAACAGGTCGTTGAAGACGTATCTGCCGTAGTTGGTAACGCACAAGCAACCGTTGTTGCTGAGTATCGCGGTATGACTGTAGAACAAATGAAAGTTCTGCGTCGCGAAGCTCACGAAAATGGTGTGTACTTAAGAGTTGTGAAGAACACGCTCTTACGTCGTGCTGTGCAAGAAACCGAACATTCATGTTTGGACGAGTATTTAGTGGGTCCCTTGGCGTTCGCTGCATCTGAAGATCCAGTCGCAGTCGCTAAAGTATTCGACAAATACGCGAAAATGCATGAGGCATTTCAAATTAAAGCAGGCTCTATGCAGGGCAAGCTTTTATCTGAAGGCGACATCAAAGCACTAGCGCAACTTCCGAGTCGCGATGAGTTATTGGCGAAACTAATGGGCACTATGCAAGCGCCTATTGCTAAGTTCGTTCAAACGCTCAACGAGATTCCAACCAAGTTCGTACGTGGTTTGGCTGCAGTAAGAGACGAGAAAGACGCGGCTTAGGCCAACTCTTAGACGGTTGTTTCAACCAGTTTTACATTTTAATTTTTATGAACCTAAGGGTTCTATTTTGAGGTTTTACAAATGAGTAAACAAGATATTTTAGATGCAGTTGCGTCAATGTCAGTGCTAGAGCTTTCTGAGCTTATTACCGATATGGAAGAGAAATTTGGCGTATCGGCTGCAGCGGCTGTTGCTGCTGCTGCACCAGCTGGCGAAGTTGCCGCTGTTGAAGAGAAAACTGATTTCGACGTGGTTATTACGAGCTTCGGTGAAAACAAAGTTTCTGTAATTAAAGCGGTTCGTGCTGCAACTGGCCTTGGCTTGAAAGAAGCTAAGACACTAGTTGAAAGTGCACCTACGACGGTGAAAGAAGCGGTGGCGAAAGGCGAAGCTGAAGAGCTTAAGAAGGTTCTAGAAGAAGCTGGTGCTTCAATTGAGTTGAAATAAGAGATTGATTTTTCTTATTCGGCGGCAAGCGAGACATCGCTTGCCGTACCGTTAAAGCGGAATTTTAGTGCTGAGGCTGATCGGATTATACCGATCGGCCTTAGTCCGCTTCTGAAGAGTGCTTAATTTAAAAAAGGCGCGTTCAGTTAACTAAAAGACAGAATTATTCGGGTTTGTCATCAAACAATGTCAAACCCCAGAATGTACAACACAGCTTGTAAAAATAGAGGTTATCCATGGGCTACTCTTTTACCGAAAAGAAGCGTTTACGTAAGAGTTTTTCGAAGCGTCCTGAAGGCGTTTTACCAATTCCTTACTTACTGCAGACTCAGCTAGAGTCATATCGAAAGTTTCTACAAGCGGATGCCGATCCAGATGGTCGCATCGAGAAAGGATTACAAGCGGCGTTTAAGTCAGTTTTCCCAATTGAGAGCTTCAACGGCAGCGCGGCTCTTGAGTTCGTAAGCTACCGTTTAGGCACGCCAGCGTTTGATGTTCGCGAATGTCAACAACGTGGTTTGATCTACGCTGCACCGCTGCGCGTAAAGATGCGCTTGGTGATTTACAACAGAGAAGAAGGTAAATCGACCGGCGCCAAAGCGATCAAAGAAGTGAAAGAGCAAGAAGTCTATCTTGGCGATATGCCATTGATGACGGATAACGGTACGTTCGTGATTAACGGTACCGAGCGTGTGGTTGTTGCACAATTACATCGCTCTCCGGGTGTGTTCTTCGACCACGACCGCGGTAAAACCCATTCCTCAGGCAAGCTATTATTCTCATCTCGAGTGATCCCTTATCGCGGTTCATGGTTGGATTTCGAGTTTGATCCTAAAGACCTTTTCTTCATCCGTATTGACCGTCGCCGTAAGCTTGCGGCCACTATTCTTTTACGTGCACTGGGCTACACAACGCAAGAAATTCTTGAAATGTTCTTTAGCAACGATACGTTTAGCGTGTCGGCTAAAGAAGTATCTCTTGAACTTGTGCCGTCGCGTTTACGTGGTGAGCAACTCAACTTCGACCTTGTAGATAAGAAAGGCGAAGTATTGGTTGAAGCTGGTCGTCGTATTACCGCTCGTCATATTCGTCAGATGGAAGATGCTAAGCTTAAGTCTATCGGCGTACCAATGGAATACTTTGTTGGTCGCACATTGGCAAAAGACATTGCTGACACCGAAACTGGTGAACTGCTGGCCGAAGCTAATCAAGTCGTTACCACTGAATTGGTTGAAGAGTTCATTGAAAAAGGTCTTAAGAAAATCCAAGTTATTTATACTAATGACTTAGACGAAGGTCCCTATGTATCTGAGACATTACGTATTGACCCAACTAGCAGCGAATTAGAAGCGCAGGTTGAGATCTATCGCATGATGCGACCTGGTGAGCCACCAACAAAAGAAGCAGCACAAGGCTTGTTTGCCAACATGTTTTTCAATCCTGATCGTTATGACTTGTCTGCCGTTGGCCGTATGAAGTTTAACCGACGCTTGAATCGTGACGAAGATACAGGCGAAGGCATCTTGAGCAAAGAAGACATCATTGATGTGATGAAAACCTTGATTGACCTTAAAAACGGTATAGGCGATATCGATGATATTGATAACCTTGGCAACCGTCGTGTTCGTTCGGTTGGAGAGTTGGTTGAAAACCAATTCCGCGTAGGTCTAGTTCGTGTTGAGCGCGCTGTCCGTGAGCGTCTAACGTTGGCAGAAGCTGAAGGCTTAACACCACAGGATTTGATTAACGCTAAGCCAGTGTCAGCGGTAGTGAAAGAGTTCTTTGGTTCAAGCCAATTGTCTCAGTTCATGGACCAAACGAACCCGCTATCAGAAATAACTCACAAACGTCGTGTGTCAGCATTAGGCCCTGGTGGTCTAACTCGTGAGCGCGCAGGCTTTGAAGTGCGTGACGTACACCCGACTCACTACGGTCGCGTTTGTCCGATTGAAACTCCAGAGGGTCCAAACATTGGTTTGATCAACTCATTGGCGGTTTATGCTCGTACTAATGATTATGGTTTCTTAGAAACACCTTACTTGAAAGTTATAAACGGCAAGATGACCGAAGAGGTACATTACCTTTCTGCGATCGAAGAACGTTTGTACATCATTGCCCAAGCGAATGCGCAGGTAGACAAAAAAGGTAAGTTGACCGATGAATTGGTTAACTGCCGACACCAGAACGAATTTTCGTTGGCAACCCCAGATCAAGTTCAGTACATCGACGTAGCGCCGTCGCAAATCGTATCAGTAGCGGCGTCATTGATTCCGTTCCTTGAGCACGATGATGCTAACAGAGCGCTGATGGGCTCGAACATGCAACGTCAAGCTGTTCCAACTATACGCAGCGAGAAACCGCTTGTAGGTACCGGTATGGAGCGCGTTGTTGCGGTCGATTCAGGTGTTGCTCTAACCGCAAAACGTGGCGGTAAAGTTGAGTCTGTTGACGCGGCTCGTATTGTTATTCGTGAACACGAAGACGAAGCGGCTGATGGCGATTCGGGCGTAGATATTTACAACCTGACTAAGTATAGACGTTCTAATCAAAACGCTAACATCAACCAACGCCCAATAGTTCGCAATGGCGATACGATTGCGCGTGGCGATGTAATGGCTGATGGCCCGTCTACAGATTTGGGCGAATTAGCATTAGGTCGAAACGTATTGTTAGCGTTCATGCCTTGGAATGGTTACAACTTTGAGGATTCAATCCTCATCTCTGAGAATCTGGTTAAAGAAGACGTATACACCACTATTCACATCGAAGAACTAACCTGTGTTGCTCGCGACACTAAATTGGGCTCTGAAGAAGTAACCCGTGATATTCCAAATGTGGGCGAGCATGCGCTTGGCGGTTTAGATGAAGCCGGTATTGTGTATGTTGGTGCCGAAGTTAAAGGTGGCGATATTTTGGTTGGTAAAGTAACGCCTAAAGGCGAGACGCAACTGACTCCAGAAGAAAAGTTACTACGTGCTATTTTCGGTGAGAAAGCATCTGACGTTAAAGATACTTCTCTGCGTGTCCCGTCTTCGATGAAAGGCACCGTGATCGACGTGCAAGTATTTACTCGTGACGGTGTTGAGAAAGACACACGCGCACTGGCGAACGAAGAATCTGAACTTGCCAGCATCCGTAAGGATTTGAACGAGCAGTTTCGTATCGTTGAAGAAGATGCTTTTGATCGTATCGAGAAATTGTTGAAAAACAAAGAGGTCGTCAAAGCTCCAGGCCTTAACAAAGGCCAGAAAGTCACTGCGGCTTACTTAGAAGAAAACCATCGTAGCAAATGGTTTGAAATTAGCCTTACTAACGCCGATGCCGCTGACAAGCTGGAGCAGTTGCAAGACTCGCTTACTCAGCAGCGTGGTTACTTCGATGAATTGTTTGACGAGAAGCGTGGCAAGTTAGAAGCGGGCGACGATTTAGCGCCTGGTGTTTTGAAAATGGTTAAAGTATTCGTTGCGGTTAAGCGACGCCTTCAGCCAGGTGACAAAATGGCCGGCCGTCACGGTAACAAAGGTGTTATCTCGAAGATTGTTCCAGTTGAAGACATGCCTTTTCAAGCCGATGGTACCACCGTTGATATCGTACTGAACCCTCTAGGTGTTCCGTCACGTATGAACGTGGGGCAGGTTTTGGAAGTGCATTTAGGTTGGGCCGCGGCAGGCCTTGGCAAGAAGATTGACGAGATGCTTCGTCAGCAAAAATCTGCCCAAGAAGTGCGAGGCTTCCTCGATAAGATTTACAACTCTAGTGGTAAGTCTGAAGATCTTTCACAGTTCGACGATGATGAAATCATCGAAATGGCCGGCAACCTTCGTGCTGGTGTGCCAATGGCAACACCCGTATTTGATGGCGCGGCTGAGAGCGAGATTAAAGACCTACTTGAACTAGCTGATCTTCCGCGAACGGGTCAAACTCCCTTGTTCGATGGCCGAACTGGCGAGCAATTTGATCGTCCGGTAACGGTTGGTTACATGTATGTATTGAAGTTGAATCACTTGATCGACGATAAGATGCATGCACGTTCAACCGGACCATACAGTTTGATTACGCAGCAACCATTGGGCGGTAAAGCACAATTTGGTGGTCAGCGTTTTGGTGAGATGGAAGTGTGGGCACTAGAAGCTTATGGTGCGGCTTACACCTTGCAAGAAATGTTAACGGTTAAGTCCGATGACGTGAGCGGTCGTACTAAAATGTACGAAAACATTGTTAAAGGTAACTATCAGGTTGAAGCAAACATGCCTGAGTCTTTCAACGTGCTGGTAAAAGAGATCAGGTCTTTAGGCTTGAATATCGAATTACAAGAAGACGAAAAGACCGGTTAGCCTTTTATAAGAGCGGCGTCGCTCGTGCACATCCATGCACCCGCGACGGCCCGTTCATCCTGAACATAAACGAGGAATAAACAATGCAAGATTTACTCAATCTTTTCAAACAACCTACTGTTGCTAATGACGACTTCGATTCAATTCGAGTTAGCATTGCATCACCTGAGAAAATTCGCTCTTGGTCGTTCGGTGAAGTGAAAAAACCCGAAACCATCAACTATCGTACGTTCAAGCCTGAACGTGACGGTCTATTTTGTGCCAAGTTATTTGGTCCAATTTCAGACTACGAATGCTTGTGCGGAAAATACAAACGCCTAAAGCATCGCGGCGTAATCTGCGAAAAATGCGGCGTTGAAGTCACCTTGGCAAAAGTCCGCCGCGAGCGCATGGGTCATATTGATTTAGCATGCCCGGTTGCACACATCTGGTTCTTGAAATCACTACCTTCACGTCTGGGCTTGATGCTAGACATGACGGTTCGTGAAATCGAGCGCGTGTTGTATTTCGAAGCCTATATCGTAATCGACCCAGGCATGACCCCGTTAGAAGCTAAAACTCTGATGAGCGAAGAAGCTTACCTTGACGCTGTTGAACAACACGGCGACGAGTTCAAAGCGGGCATGGGTGCCGAAGCGATTAAAGAATTGTTGAAAGAAGTTAATGGCGACAAAGAGATCATTCGCTTACGCGATGAGCTTGCCGGTACAACGTCAGAAACTAAGATCAAAAACATCACTAAACGTCTTAAAGTGTTGGAGGCTTTCCAGTCTTCAGGCAATGACCCAATGTGGATGATCATGGAAGTGTTACCGGTTCTTCCACCTGATCTACGCCCTCTCGTGGCACTAGACGGCGGCCGTTTTGCAACGTCGGATTTGAATGACTTGTATCGTCGAGTTATTAACCGTAACAACCGTCTGCGTCGTCTTTTAGATTTGAACGCACCTGACATCATCGTACGTAACGAAAAACGTATGCTGCAAGAGTCGGTTGATGCGCTACTTGATAACGGTCGTCGCGGTAAAGCGATCACCGGTGCTAACAAGCGTCAATTGAAATCACTTGCTGACATGATCAAAGGTAAGCAAGGCCGTTTCCGTCAAAACTTACTCGGTAAGCGTGTCGATTATTCTGGCCGTTCTGTGATCGTAGTGGGCCCAACTCTTAAGTTGCACCAATGTGGTTTGCCGAAGAAAATGGGCCTTGAGCTATTCAAGCCATTCATCTTCAATAAACTAGAGTTACGTGGTCTAGCGACAACCATTAAGCAAGCTAAGAAATTAGTAGAAGCTGAAACTCCAGAAGTTTGGGATATTCTCGATGAAGTAATTCATGAGCACCCAATCATGCTAAACCGTGCGCCAACACTTCATCGTTTGGGCATCCAAGCGTTTGAGCCTGTGTTGATCGAAGGTAAGGCAATCCAATTGCATCCCTTAGTCTGTACAGCCTACAACGCTGACTTTGACGGTGACCAAATGGCGGTACACGTGCCATTAACCCTGGAAGCTCAGCTTGAATCCCGTGCACTGATGATGTCTACAAACAACGTCCTGTTACCAGCAGACGGTGAGCCAGTTATTGTACCTTCTCAGGACGTGGTTCTTGGTGTTTATTATATGACACGTGAGAAGATTAACGATCTTGGTGAAGGCATGGTCTTTGCTGATATTAGCGAAGTTGCACGTGCTTATCGTACAAAGAAGGTAGGTTTGCAGGCCCGTGTTAGGGTTCGTGTTACAGAATACGAGAGAAGTGACGAAGGCGAATTAGTTGCAAAAACTGAGCTGAAAGAAACGACAGTGGGTCGTGCCTTATTGTTCGAGATAGTGCCAAAGGGCATTGCTTACGATCATGTCAACATGCCATTAAACAACAAAGACATTTCTGCTTTGATTAACGTTTGTTATCGAAGTGTTGGTTTGAAAGAAACGGTTATCTTCGCTGACCAGATTATGTACCTGGGTTACGAGTATTCTACAATTTCTGGTGCATCTATCGGTGTTGATGATTTTGTGATTCCTGTAGAAAAGGCGGTAATCATCGGCGAAGCAGAGGCAGAAGTTCGTGAAATTGAATCTCAATATTCCTCTGGTCTTGTGACGCAAGGTGAGAAGTACAACAAAGTGATCGATATCTGGACCCGCGCAAATGAATTAGTGGGTGCGGCGATGATGGAAGGATTGGGAAAGAGACCGTTATCAATGCTGAAGGTGTGGAGGAAGAGCAGGTCTCATTTAACAGTGTCTGGATGTATGCAGATTCCGGTGCTCGTGGCTCCCCCGCTCAGATTCGTCAGTTATCTGGTATGCGGGGTCTGATGACCAAGCCAGATGGCTCTATTATTGAAACGCCTATTACGGCTAACTTCCGTGAAGGTCTGAACGTGATGCAGTACTTCATCTCCACTCACGGTGCGCGTAAAGGTCTTGCTGACACCGCATTGAAGACAGCTAACTCTGGTTACTTGACCCGTCGACTCGTTGATGTGTCACAAGACCTGGTTGTTACTGAAGTCGATTGTGGTACTGACGATGGTCTTGTCATGACCGCGGTTATTGAAGGCGGAGATATTGTTATGCCGCTGGGTGGTCGAGTCCTCGGACGCGTTGTTGCCAAAGATGTGTTTAACTCGACTGGTGATGAAGTGCTTATTGACGCGGGCACGCTGATAGATGAGAAGAAAGTTAAAGAAATAGAAGGCATGGGAATTGATGAGATTCTCGTTCGTAGTCCGATTACTTGTGATACTCGTTACGGTGTATGTAGTAACTGTTACGGTCGTGATCTGGGTCGTGGACACCTGGTTAATATTGGTGAGGCAGTCGGCGTCATCGCGGCTCAATCCATTGGTGAGCCGGGTACACAGTTAGCCATGCGTACCTTCCATATTGGTGGTGCAGCGTCTCGAGCAACAGCCGTTGATAATATCCAGGTCAAGCATGCTGGTACCATTCACTTGCACAACCTTAAGACTGTTGAGAAAGCCAACGGTGAATTT
>JAESTB010000255.1 GCA_016763815.1 Arenicella sp. | reverse complement strand
TTTCAATGTATTTTATTCACTATATCATAATTTCTTGACAAACGACTAGTTAAATTCGACGTATTGGGCAAAATTAAAACGAAGTCGTTGCCATTTCAGAATATAATTTGGCTCCACTATCCATTAATTGCCAACCCTAACCTCGACCAGAAAAATGGACGCACTGACCGCATTACACACAAGAAATTCAATTAACCTACTTTGTGAACCTGGGCCGAGCCCAGAACAGCTTAATAACATGATCAAAGCCGGCCTACGCGCTTGCGATCATCGTTCATTAACTCCTTGGAAATTTTTATTAATAGAAGGTGAGGCTCGAAAAAAATTCGGTGATCTCATGGTAAAAGCTAAAGAGTCCGCAGACCAGCAACCCATATCAGCCGAGCTTTCGGCAAAAATGCGAAGCAAGCCCATGCGTGCGCCAACCATTCTAGTTGTGGTCGCGGCCATTAAAGAACATGACAAAGTGCCAGAAGTTGAGCAAGTTTTGTCAGCAGGCGCGGCAGCCCAAATGATGATGACAGCTGCGCATGCTCAAGGCGTTGGGGCAATTTGGCGATCAGGAAGCCTAATGTTTACCCATGAAATGCGCCAGGGCTTGAATTTAACAAACAATGACAAAATCATAGGCCTTATCTATTTAGGAACCGTAAAAGTAGCTAAGCCCTTGCCAATACTGGAGACAAGTGACTTTCTTGAGCATTGGACCGGCGAGTAATTAGCGCAAGCGATTAAAACTGATTTTCTGGTGTCGTTACCACTAAGCCATCCATCTCGTCGGTAAACTTAACTTGGCAACAAAGGCGCGAGTTGTCTTTAACTTCTCCAGCTACATCTAACATCTCGGCCTCAAGGTCTTCTGGCTTGCCCACCACGGGCAACCAATCTCCAGAGATATAGACATGGCAGGTTGCGCAAGCACACGCGCCGCCACAGTCGGCATCGATGCCAGGTATATCGTTGTTGGTCGCCACTTCCATGACGCTATCACCAAGGGTGCCATCAACAGTTCGTTCGGTTCCTTCGAAATCTATAAAGGTAATTTTAGGCATATTAATCTCCGCCAAAGACGCATGTGTCGCGTATTAATCTAAAAAATTTTGGGTGAGTTTACGGGTAGAAATCATTAGGTGCAAGCAACACTCGATAGATCGTGGTGAGCGGCTTCACTCGACACTGGCTATAACATCAAAAAACGGCCTCAATTGATCTGAGCAAGGTTTACAGATTTGCTGCTTAGACAAAGATTTGACAGCAAATCGATGTATATCAGTGCCGTCATGGGCCTACTATCTGTAATATTGAAAGTGTATACCAGCGTCGTAATAGATCAATTATTGCCTACGCCAAGATTCTCCATTTAATCTATTAAACCATTAGTAACAATATAGGCAGTCTTACAATCACTTATTAATAAGTAACCGAGCAAGCGGCGGCCATTTCCTGAGCCCTTAATCAACAACCGTTTTCTCTTGTCACCGTAAAGGCCAAGGTATTCACGTGTTAAGACACTAACCTAACAATGAAGACCCAGCTATTAGCCTCGGCTATCAATCTTTAGGCGATTAAAGATTGAATAGAGTGATGAGCGAGGCATACCCATCAGCTCAGCAGTTGCACTCGCATTCGCGTCGTTCTTTTGATACTTATGCAGCACAAGCAAGCGCTCAATGTCGCTGACCGCCTCACGATAATTGACATCATCGCGTGCATATTGCGAAAAAATATCCATGATCTCGTTGGAAGTCTTTCGTTCTGGAGACCAGGGTAGGAACCTTCTGATATCGGTCAATTTATGCTGTGACTCACCTAGCAAAGTAATTACAAGAAAAGCCGACGTCGCTACCGGTAAGATAGCAGTCGCGTTAAACTGATACCCTAAGTTCATAACAATTATAATCCCTACACTCAACAATACGATCGGCGCGAATGCTACCAGGGTGGATAGACACCGAATCTCCATATTATGGCCCTTTGCATTGCGATAGCCTTGGATCAAGACTAAGGATACCGCGAAATACATCAAAATTGAGAACACTTGAAACACCCAATAAAACGGGCCTCGAATTGCGGTCATTGTGTAACTGAAAGAATGTGCTCCAGCGACGATTAAGTCGGTTGCCAGTAGCAAAGCCGTTAAAGTAACTCCGAGGGCGAGAAGCGCATTACCGATGAATCGAATGTTTGCACGTGCTACTTCCATGCCATATAGCAGGATAAAAACCAAACCCCATACTGACATAACATAGTAAGACAGCAACACCGGCTCATAATTACCGATTATAAAAAATTTCAGAAATAACAACACTTCACACAAGTTATGCAAGGCGAATGCCAGAACTACCTTATAAAAAAATTTCGAATGCGTGTCGCTGCGATGAGCGACTATCAAAATACCCAGTTTGACAAACAGCGCCACCAGAGCCGGTAAAATGTACATATTCATATTAATTTCCAAAAAAACAGTAGTAGTGAGTACCTAGTATTCGCCTGACTATCAAGTCGACTTAATCTGCATCAGATTATCAATAGACATAACCAAACTGTCCGATTACCAGACCTGACCCAGCAAAACACCCACCTACTCTGTCGCCCCGAACCACTTCACCATTTTCTACTAGCTTGTGAAAGTTCACGGGGAAAGTCGCAGACGTAATATTGCCAAATTTGTCTAAGGTCTTGATCATCCTGCTTGGGCGAATTCCATTCATTCTGGATAGCTTGTCAAATGGTCGCTGCCCTATCTGATGACTCAAAACCCAATCAAACTCAGTCCACCCAAGTTTCGCTAGTGTCTCGTCAATAAGGCCATGATGCGACTTTATTATGGTGCCAGCAATCAGTCCCATAATCATTTGCCCGTCTATAGAACCATCTTCACGCTGTTTATAGATACACTTATCGACGTGTTGACTATAAGAAACAGTATTGAATAATTCAAATCCAGCTTTATCATCATTTTTCGTAGGGCCCATAACAACGGCCCCACCAGCATCTCCAACCGACAGAGCGCCAATGATATTCCGCGCAGTCTTAATATCGACACCATTTTTCAGCTTGTCAACCGCTGCCCGCAACACCCGAGTCGGCACTTCACCAGTGACAATCAAGGCATATCTGACGATACCACAACGAATATAGTTTGTCGCCACCTGCATCGCATCGACAAATCCAAAACAAGCGTTAGAGATATCGAAAGCATAGCGCGCATTCAGGCCTAGTTTATGTTGTACGGTATGCGCCGTCGCAGGCTCAGACTGGTCTCTCTCTATTCCACAAAATATAATTAAATCAATGTCTTGAGGATTAATGTCCGGCACGCCCTCGAGCGCCTGCCGTGCAGCTGGAATGGCCAGCTCTGATGGCAACGCTGAATCAGGAGCCACTCGCCGCTCTTCGATCCCCATCACATCAGACATCCAGTTATGAGGGATTCCGTACTGAGCTTCGGACCGAATTTCAGCAAAAATATCATCTGATTTAACTATCTGTGACGGGTAGTAAACGCCGCTCGAATAAATTTTGGCTTTTTGTATAGTTGGCTGGTGCATAACTTGCTCCTTGTGTGGTGTCTAGTTCTAGACGGTTTAGAGTTACCATATCAGCAACCCAGAACTAGTGATTATGAAAATTAGGCCGTTGCAGCGCTACACATAAATCAGTGAAAGATAAGAAGTAATTGCCGCGGGCTTGCCACAGGTAGAGCTTGGGAATCTAGTATAAATATGATCCCAACCGCTTATCGAGCAAGTCGGGCATTTAGTTTATGCAATAGCGTCCATACTTATCGCGTAAAAAAAATGCTAGCAAACGAGCGTAAACCAGATTCATTGGCGAGTCCATCCAGCGGTTCGAGTATAAAAAAGCCCAAGTCAGTTAACTGACTTGGGCTTTCCAATTTGGTGTCCAGAGAGGGACTTGAACCCTCACGACTTGCGTCACTACCCCCTCAAGATAGCGTGTCTACCAATTCCACCACCTGGACTTATTCTGTACCTTCGTTACTTCGTCTATCTAATTCTTACCAAGTGTACGACCCGCTACGCGTGCACCGACTTCAGGCAAGCCTTCAGCGGTACTAAAGCCTTCGGCTCGTCGTCTACCAATTCCACCACCTGAACTTATTCTGTACCTTCGTTACTTCGTCTATCTAATTCTTACCAAGTGTACGACCCGCTACGCGTGCACCGACTTCAGGCAATCCTTCAGCGGCACTAAAGCC
>JAESTB010000020.1 GCA_016763815.1 Arenicella sp. | reverse complement strand
CTTGTTACCGCTTTTTACAATAGCCTCTTCGCTATTAAAGCATTACTCGTTCTGCCCTGTCGCAATTACCGTTAATAGCCCTACAATCAACCTGCTCGGCAAAGCAGGATTTAGGCTCAGGCCCGTGTTCGACAATGGCCGTAAATATTGAGTAATCTCACCTCTTAGCGAACACCGGCCTCTTCTTCATCCGTGTTGCTAGCTGGGTCATACTTTGCAAACCAGCCCAGTATATTGTCAACCTTAGCAATCAGCCGGCTTGGCCTAGACGCAATTGAATGTGAGGCACCAGGAATACGAATCAGTGCCGAATCGACCTTTTGAACTTTTAGAGCGGTATAAAATTGCTCAGCTTCCCATGCTGGCGTACGCCAATCTTCTTCACCCACCATTACCAGAGTTGGAGTTTTGACATTGCCGACCAAGGATATTGGCGACAAACGCCAGTACAGTTCAGGGTCCTCCCATGGCTGTGCACCTAGCCAATGTCGGCTCACGAAACGAGAAATATCCGAGGCTAAAGCCATACTTGTCCAATTAATTACGGGCTTGACTGTTGCCGCAGCGACGAAGCGATTAGTCTTACCAACCGCCCAAGCAGTTAAGACTCCTCCACCTGAACCACCGGTAATAAACAAGCGATTTGGATCGACATATTGCCTCTTGATCAACTCGTCAACCACCGTCATCAAGTCTTCATGGTCATTCCCCGGATAAGCCTTATCAATCAACTGAGAAAACTCCTCACCGTAACCTGTCGACCCCCTAGGATTAACATAAACAGTGACATAGCCCTCCGCTGCATAACGTTGGATTTCAGCGGCAAAATATGGGCCGTACATAGCAAATGGGCCACCATGAATCTCTAAGATTAAAGGCATGGAAGCATTTGCTTCAAAATTTTCGGGTAATGCAACCCAAGCCTCTATATCACGGCCATCGTGGCGAGACTTAACCGTAATTTCTTCGATTTTAGCTATATCGAGGTAGGGCAATACATCGGAGTTAAGATCCGTCAACACGCGACTACTTCCATAGCCTTGTTGATACGCTATTTCAGCCGGTTTGTCTGGCGATCCTTGGGTATAGGCTATAACCGGTGTATTACCGCCGATGCCAGTGGCCAATGAAAAACTGCCTGGCGCGTAGGGCCTACCAAACGAGGTACCACCAATATCATCAACCAACACCTTTACCTTACCTGACAGGTCTATCATCACCAAATTAAGCATGCCCTTGACTGATGATTGAGCCACCAAGCCGCGACCACTCGGCAGCCATTCCATCGACTCAATCGGGTGATCGTAATTTTCGCTTAAGTTTTTGATATTCGAGCCATCGGCTCTCATCACATACAAATCAGTTTGCTGGTACGCCTTAAGCATATCGGTATACCCTCGGTAAGCAATTAAACTTTGATCCGGTGCGACCGTGGCACTTTGATCGGGGCCATCACGGGTAGTCAATGCGCTAATGGAAAAGTCGCTAAGTTGAACCCGATATAATTCACTTTCGATCGGATCTAATTCTGGGTTATCAACATCATTGCCTTCAACAATTACCGAATCATTGCCAAGCCAAGCGGGGTTGCTAAAGTCACTATCGCCAAACGTCACCTGCCGCGGGGTGCCTCCTTCAGCGCTGACAATAAATACATGTTCAGTGCCAGGCTTTAGATAACCAGCACCATCAAAACGAATAGTAAGATCTTCGAAAACACGCACTGAATCCGACCACTGAGCATTTTCGGGCGCGGCGGTAGCCGTAGCAAAACTCGGTGATTTTGAGCTTACCAGCATTGAAAAAGCAATTGATTTACCATTCGGTGACCATACCGGTGCACTCGGGCTGTGCTCTAGTTGAGCAACGGCAAAACTCTTACCGGTGTCTTGATACCTAAGCCTCAAGCTCGGCTTACCGTCAATCGAAGTTAAATATATAAGCCTATCTCCGCTAGGCGACTAACGCACCGATGAGCTAGCACCCTCGCCCGAAATAAGCGGTCGATGCGCACCGCTACGCGTATCGATTGACCAAAGATCACTTGCTACTGTATCGCCAAACTTATCCATAGATCGGCGAATATAAATAATCATTTTCCCATCAGGCGAAATTTGTGGAGAAGCGGCGTACTCCAAATCGAAAATACGCTCAGAGGTGAATTTTCGACTTGGCTGCGCTTGCTCATCCAAGTCGTTACTTGGGATGATTTTTTCAGAGGCTGACGCAGAAGTAGAAGCCAGCAATAACGTTGCGTAAATAGCAACAAAGGTAGAAAGTGTTTTATTGTCAATTAGCATAGTCAAGAAATCGCCCTATATGAATTTATTATTGCCACCGGTATTAATTTGTAAACGCTAAACTAGTCGGTAAAGGTTAGATTGTTAATAGTAAAAAATTACTAGCTGATAAGCCCCATGTTGTTACATAAACCTTACAAGCGTAGGCACCCAATATACCTCACTGGCCGTAAGCTGGCGTTGAAAACCATTAGATCAAGTAACGAAAGCAATAAAAAAACTGAGGTTTCCAGTAAGTTAATCGTAATAATCAGGCCCCTAGCTGTTTGCTTAGCTTAGCCTCCAATCACGAAACCAATTAGGGTCAGTCACATTTAGCTCCTTAGCAAATTCTGCCAATTGACTTGACGACATTAACATTAGGTTTTTCCTGAGCTTCTGGTCAAGATTAGTGGCCGCCAAATTGAGTGCTAGTAGATCAAATCTCATGTTGAAGTTAGCCGCAAATTTTAAGCCTTTGCGCCAATGGCTCGCCGCTTTCTTAGGTCGCCCCGACATAAGTTGATACCAACCTTTTAAGAGCTCATGCCGAGAGACCGCAATGCCATAAATCGACGCATGTGCTCGGAGGTTTTTAAGTGAGAGTTTGACCCAAGCCTCAAAGCGCGGGGCGCAATTTGCCCCATGCAACTCTTTCTCTCGATACCAGAAACGCAGCGCAGCCTCGGCCTGAGCATAACAGCAGGGAATCGACCGCCAGGTGGTAGGTCTGCCCCATTGTTCAACCACTGAGGCACCAAGCTCTAAATACTGGATCGCTCGGCACCGGTCTTGATCGCGTATCGCTAGCAAGGCGAACGACGTAGAAGCCTCTAAAACGTTAACAGGATCGAATCCTTGAGGATGCTCTAAATACAATTTCTCTAACTTAACGGCCACTTTTTGAGCGATATCATAATGTCCTTGCATGATCGACGACATCGCCCACATACAATAGCCCCATGACTGAACCTGATAGACCCCACGACTAAATCCAGAGGCATGGATCTGTTGGTATATGTGACTCGGCTCGATGGTTGACAGAAAATTCCCATGTGTTAGGCCTCCGATACAATACACCGCGGCAGACTCCTCCCAACGACGACGGTCACCCTGCGCGATAGCCATCTCTTGCGATTTAAGCGTTGCTTTGTCGTGGCCAACCCAATCACCAATAGCCGCTTTAGCCACTCCTCCTGATAAATAATACCAAGCCCAAGTACCCGACTCGTCAATCACCGCCGCTACATTCTTTGCTCGTTGTAGATATGAACTCGATAATCGAAATAAAGGTATACCGCCTAGAGCACTGCTCAAGTTAGTGTAACTCCGAGAAAGAGTTTCAGTATCGTCGGCAGTCGCCTCAGCTAAATTGGTTGCCGCGAAAGAAGCAAAAAGTAGTCCCTCGATATTTTGTAGAAAATAAAATACTAAAAAATGGCGTTCCATAATCCTTGCGGCGAGGTGAGTTTTTGCGATGTCTTGAGCCGCCACCGGCTTATCAAATGATGGAAAATAACGATGGCGTATTTGTATCATTATCTGCCCGACCGCGCGTAGTAAAAAACCCGCTTTGCTATTCGGCAAATCTATTCCAAGCAAGGAAAGTGCCGCACGAAAGTCTTGCTCAGATTCTTTCAGTCGACCAAGCGCTAATCGCGCCGCGCCGCTCATACCTTTCCATCGAACGCGCTTTAAGTGCTCAATGG
>JAESTB010000254.1 GCA_016763815.1 Arenicella sp. | reverse complement strand
TGACGTTAACAATAACGAGAAGCCTTATGCCGCTCGCATTTAATAAACGATTTACTTTATACAATATTTCAAAAAGTCTAATTCTAGGGTTTTTGCTTGCCTCAATGTCTAGCTATACGCTCGCTGAACTGGGTGAGTCAGAGAAAGATGAGCTTATCTTCGGCTTTATCAAGCTCATCGACATGGCGGCGTGATCTTAGATGGTAAGGAAGTCAACGAACCTGGAGCTGACGGTGCTGTTGTTTTTTAAATCCACGCATTGATGCTTTGCTTGCGTTTACCAGAATGTCGCGCTTGGCGTTGAACAAGTATTCAAGGGCCAAAAAAATAGCTAAGAAATTCGAGCTTGGGTTGAGCATAACCTTGGCTTGGTAAAAATGGGTCACGCGATGAATAAAAAGCCGCATGAGATATCCGGCGGCGTGAAACCGCGTGTTGGTATCGCCGGTTGCCTTGCGGTGTCGCCGAAGGTGATGCTAATGGATGAACCGTTGGGTGGATTTGATGCGCTAACTCGAGTCAATTTGCAGAACTCGGTAATAGAGATTCAAAAAGAACTCAATACCACCGTTATTTTGATAACCCACGACGTTGATGAGGCGGTGTTGATGTCAGACAAAATCGTCATGATGTTTAATGGCCCTGTCGCCAAAGTAGGCGATATTTTGAATATCGAATTAGACCGGTCGCGCGCGCGAGTTGCATTATTCAAAAATGACCAATTTAACCATTGTCGTCAACAAGTATTATCATTTTCATACCAGAAAAAGGGCGTGGTGAAACGTGAAGATGAGAAGCGAAAACGTAGTGGGCGCGCGGGTGTTGGCCTGGCCAAAGCTGGCTAAAGAGTAATTAATTCAGTTGTAAAAACAGCGTTTGAAATAGACCTGTTTAATTGGACAAGTGTAATTAAGAGTGCAATAAAAGTTCAATAAGAGTGTAATAAGAGTTCAATCAAACGAAGATTAAATAAAGATGAAACAAAGATGAAATGTTTATTAATAGAAATGCTAAGACCCACAATCTGCCACCGACCGAGTGTGTTAATAACCGCCTTAACAGTGGCAATGATGTCATCGATAACAAGTGCGGCTGACAAGCAGAGTGACGCCAACTTTTATGGTGACTTTCGCTTACGTTACGAGTCGGTTTCTCAAGACAACCTACTGCGTGATGCCGATGCGCTTACCCTACGAGCGCGACTTGGCTACATCACCGAAACCGTTAATGGTTTCTCAGCCGTCATTGAGGGCGAAGCAACGGTCGAACTAATCGATGATTTTAGTGTTCCACCCGCTGGTGTTCGCACCGGCCAGTATTCAGTTGTTGCTGACCCTGAAAGCGAGGAAATTGATCAGGCTTATGTGCAATATGCCGCTAAGGGTTTTACTGTAAAAGCAGGGCGGCAAGTGTTTACCTTAGACGGTCATCGTTTTGTTGGGCATGTCGGTTGGCGGCAAGATCGTCAAACTTTCGACGGTGTTGTAGTGAACTACAAGCCAAGTGACAAGCTTACGCTCAATGCGTCTTATATCGCCAAGCGTAAGCGTATCTTTGCTGATGAGGCTGATCTTGATAGTGAAGATATAATCTTAAATACCTCGTATAGAACTTCCTTTGGTAAGCTGACTGGCTACGCCTATCTGCTTGAAGTTGACAACGGCTTACCCAATTCGCTAGACACTTATGGCATTAGCCTTTCAGGCTCAAAAACAGCGGGCGACACTACGCTGTTGTATACCGCTGAACTCGCGACCCAAGAAACAAATGACTTATTCGACACTGAGTATTTATTTCTTGAAGGCGGTGCTGTGCTAAACGGCATTACCGCCAAGCTCGGTTATGAGCTACTAGGCTCTGACAATGGTCAAAAGGGTTTTGATACGCCACTGGCAACGCTGCATAAATTTAACGGTTGGGCCGACCAATTTCTGGTGACACCGAATGCTGGCCTTGAGGATATCTATCTCAGTGTTGCTGGTAAATTAGCCGGCGGAAGGTGGCTCGCTACGGTGCATAAATTTTCGGCAGATGAATCGATCAATGGCGCAGACGACTTAGGCGATGAGGTTAATGTTCAGTACAGCCGAAAGATTAGCGAGAAAATAGTGGGTGGTGCCAAGCTCGCCGCCTATTCGGCGGGCAATACCGTTTTTGGAAAGGTCGATACTGACAAATTCTGGCTTTGGGCCAGTTTAAAATTTTAATCAAAAGTCTCCTTCGTTGGGGAGGCAACAATGTTGTTTCCTCCCATTTTTTTCGAGAGACCAGTGATCGTCGGTGGTGCGTTGAATTATTCCCCTAGCCAATCGTACTCGGCAATCGCTGGAGTGTGATCAGATGGCCGCTCAAGCTTTCTAGGGGCCTCGTCAATGCTGCTTGCAGTTGCTCTGTCTAGCATCGCTGACGAACTTAGCAGCAGGTCAATGCGCAGCCCTTCGTTTGCGCGATACCCAGCTCCTCGGTAATCCCACCAAGAAAACTGCTCGCCGTTTTTATTGAATTTGCGATAAGTATCGTACAACCCGATTGCCATTAGCTTTTGCAGCATAAGCCGCTCAAGATCACTGCAATGAGTACTGCCGACCCATTTCTTCGGGTCGTGCACATCTAAGTCACTCGGTGTGATGTTGAAGTCGCCGACTAATACTGTATTTGAATTCTGACTGAGCGTGTTTTGCATGGCTTGTTGAAGCTTTGCAAACCAGGCGCGCTTATAAACAAATTTGTCTGAGTCCAACGCTTGACCGTTTGGCACATAAACATTAACGATTCTAAGTGTTTCACCGCTGTCTAAAGGGTAGTCGCCAGCGATGTAGCGCCTCATTGGGTCTTCAAAGCCCGGTAAATCAGTGACCACATCTGTCAGTGGTTTATTGCTTAATATTGCCACACCATTATAGGTTTTTTGGCCAGTGTAGGCGCTGTGATAGCCGAGCTGCTTAAAAACATCTTCGGGGAAATCGGCATCTACCATCTTTAATTCTTGCAAGCATAGTAAGTCTGGCTGATTCGTTTCTAGCCAGTCGCTTACATGCTCTATTCGAACTCGTAAAGAGTTAACGTTCCAGGAGGCAATTTTCATTATTATTGAATTGGGGTGAGAGGTTTAGCCAAACCAAAGCGATTTTCAGACGCATCGATTGCCGGTAGTTGGTTTATCACTTATTGATCGACAGTGAGTCTATTGCTTGATTTCACTTGTTTGGCTTCTGCTATTTCAAAGCCGGCCGAGCGCAGCTGCTCTTTCAAACTATCTTCAGAGCCGCCTTGAACAATATTGTCACCAATAAAAATTGTTGGCGCAATGATGCTGTTCGACTTGGCCAAAATCCTTCTCTGTGCTTCGCGGTCGTCTTCAAGTGGTAGCTCAATATGAGGGACCTTGTTCTGTGTAAGCACTCTGATCAATCGATCACAAAGCTCGCACTCGCTAACTGAGTAAACAACAACCTTAGGCAAACCTGTGTCGTTCTCTTGCTTATCGTCCGCTTTTGAAATGACTTCTTTTTCACTAAGAATTTTACCGCTTTTGGGAGGCGGCTGATCTTGGTACGAAATATTGCCATTAGCATCAACCCATTTATATAACTTACCAGCATGCGCATTAGATGCCGCTAACGCTATGATCGATAGAAGAAAAATTTTTAAAATAGAGTGGGTTTTTAGAATTGTAAGTTTCATTCAATATCAATAACTTATTTCTGCAAAAAATACCAGCCGACTAATTATTTATTAACGCTATAGCGCTGTATTAAAGGCCGTGGCATCTTCTAAACGTAATGAATAACGACGGAGCTAAAGGTTAATCAGCCGCCAGCAATACTTCGCCTGAGATTAGCTGGTCGAAGGTCTCTCTTTTACGAACAAGGTGTGCTTGAGTGCTGTCGACCATTATCTCGGCCGGTTTGTTTCGCGAATTATAGTTATTCGCCATTACAAAACCGTAAGCGCCAGCGGACATCACCGCGAGTAAGTCACCCGCTTCGACAGCGAGCTCTCTGTCATAACCTAACACGCAGGCCGACTCGCATACTGGCCCGACTACATCGAATATCTTTGCGGCCTGACGCGAGCGTTGCTCAACTGGTTTGATTACGTGAAAGGCTTGATACAGCGCCGGGCGGAGCAAATCATTCATGCCAGCATCAACAATGGCAAAATTCTTGTTTTTATTGTGCTTTAGGAATTCAATCTGGGTCAACATCACACCTGAATTGCCAGCGATGTATCGGCCGGGTTCGATAGCGATTGGCAAGTTAATGCCATGATCTTTCATGCCGTTAATCATGCTTTGCACGTAGTCAGATGGGCTCGGAGGTGTTTCGCCATGATAGTCAATGCCCAACCCCCCACCAAGATCTAGTTGCTTAATTTTGATACCTTCATCGGCTAAGCGCTTAACCATGTCCAAGACAATCTTGAGCGCGTCGGTAAACGGGCTAGTTTTAGTTATTTGTGACCCAATATGGCAAGCGATACCATGCACTTCAATATTAGTAAGTTCGGTGGCGCGCTTATAAGCATCGAAAGCGGCTTCCATAGTCACGCCAAACTTGGCTTTGTCCATGCCAGTCGAGATATAGGGGTGCGTTTCAGGGTCGACGTTAGGGTTGACCCTAAAGGCGATAGACGCCGTCACATTCAATGATGCGGCTACTTCTTGTACGCGCTCTAACTCGGCCACTGACTCAATATTGATACTACGAACTTTGTTTTGCATGGCGAAGGCTAATTCAGATTTTGATTTCGCCACTCCCGAGAAAACCACTTTACTAGGGTCGCCACCTGCTTTTAGCACGCGCCTAAGCTCGCCTTCTGAAACGATGTCGAAGCCTGAGCCCAAGCGTGCTAGTAGGTTTAATACCGCGATGTTGCTGTTTGCCTTAACTGCGTAGCAAATCGTGTGAGGATGGTCACCAAAGGCGCTATCTAACGCTTTCCACTGTGTTTCGAATGCCGCGCGCGAATAAACATAGCAGGGCGTTCCGTGCTCTGCGGCAATCGACGAAAGTGAGGTTTGTTCGGCAAATAACTGGCCGTCGCGGTATTCGAAAAAAGACATAATTTGAATGCAGCGTGAGCTGCCAATGGTGCGATAGTGGGTTGTTTAAGCATTAATCACGCAGAAATTCATTCTGCGTGATTAATGTGAAGCTTGGCAATAGAGCTTTGGTATTTACTGTGCTTAGTCAGACGTGGCGGCTGGCGCTACTACCGGGACTTGTTCGGCGGCATTTTCTATCGGTGCCTGAGTTTCGTCAATCGGAACCTGCTCTAAAATTAATGGGCCTTTTTGACCGCAACCGCTTGCTGCCGCAAGGGCGATGACTACTAAGCTAGAGCGAAGTAAGGTGGTTAGATTTGTGT
>JAESTB010000253.1 GCA_016763815.1 Arenicella sp. | reverse complement strand
TTGTCGACCGCAGCCGGTTTATTGCTAGCGATATCGTCAGCAATTTCGCATGATCTACTTAAAGGTATCATTCGACCGGATATATCCGAGAAGGCTGAGTTAAACGCATCACGAATTGCTATGGCCTTTACGGTTTTGGCCGCGGGGTACCTAGGGTTCAACCCCCCGGACTTTGCCGCAGGCACCGTCGCTCTCGCTTTTGGATTAGCGGCTTCGTCCATCTTCCCCGCGATCATGTTGGGTATTTTCTATAAGCGCATGAATACCGCTGGCGCGGTAGCCGGTATGCTCTCCGGTATCGGTGTGACACTGTTTTATGTGTTCCAACATAAAGGCATCATGTTTGTTCAAAGCACCTCTTTCTTAGGTGACATGGACCCCAATTGGTTCTTCGGTATTGAACCTAACGCTTTTGGCGCTGTCGGTGCATCGGTTAACTTTATCGTCGCATTGGTCGTTTGTAAAATGACCGCTGAGCCACCTAAACATGTTCAAGACTTGGTTGATTTCATTAGGGCACCTCACGGAGCCGGTGATGCGACTTCGCATTAGCTTGACTTCAGCTAAGGTAATTGTTTCGTTAAGACGTTGGTAAAATAGGGTATGGAAACCCATTATTTGACTTATCCTCTGCGCTGGCAGAGGATAAGTTCTTTTTACAGAGAGGCTTATACAGAGCTCATTAGTGAGACTGAGATTGAAAAATAAATGAATATTTTTAAAAACAAGCATGTAATTATGGCGATGATCATGGCGCCGATTCTTGCCATTGCATCGTATTACTTAGTCGACTTGGCGGTTAAAGAGCAGCCACAAAAAGCGGTTGAGGGTAATACTTATAAACTTATTGCCAAATCGAACTGCCGCTTTAGTAGCGGACGATGTGATTTGGAAAACGGGTCGTTTAAGTCTACCGTACGTATTATTAAAGACAATGGTCAGCAATTACTGAGCCTTACGTCTACTCATCAGCTGCAAACGGTAAGCATCGGTTTCGTCACTAGTGACGGTAGTGAGAGCGGACCATACAAAATGGAGTCCAACGATGACCGCGGCACACAGTGGACTACCCAATTCAAGGTGTTGGCCGATGCCAGCACCTTATTGCGTGTGGCATTGACCGCCAACGACGCACATTACTATTCTGAGACCACCATGGGTTTCAGTGACTATCAAACATCTTTTAGTAAAGATTTTAGAACACAGAATTAGCGAGTATTAGATATGACCGATAACAGCATTTATCCAGTTTTTGATTCAATTAAACAACGTACACACCTAAGCAGAGACCAATATAAAGAAATGTACGCTCGTTCCCTCGCTGACCCCGATGGCTTTTGGGCTGAGCAAGCAACTGAAAATCTCGATTGGTTTAAGTCTTTCGATACGGTCTCGGAATGGGACTTTCACAGTGGCGATATTAAATGGTTTGAAGGCGGCAAGCTGAATGTCTCGTATAACTGTATTGATCGTCATTTGGCTACTTGAGCAAATCAAACCGCCATCATTTGGGAGGGCGATAATCCTGATCAGAGTAAGCACATAAGTTATCAGCAGTTGCACGATGAAGTATGTAAGCTTGCCAATGCTATGAAGGAGCAGGGCATTGAAAGGGGTGATAGAGTTTGCCTTTACATGCCGATGATTCCAGAAGCGGTGTACGCAATGCTGGCTTGCACCCGAATTGGCGCAATTCATTCAGTGGTGTTTGGCGGCTTCTCGCCAGAAGCCTTACGTGGCCGTATTAATGATTCTAAATGCAAGATGGTTATTACCGCAGATGAAGGTTTGCGTGGCGCTAAACCGATTCCACTGAAAGCAAATGTCGATGAGGCCTGCGAGAAAACGCCTTCTATCGAAAGTATTCTAGTTTGCCGAGCTACTGGCGGCAATATCGCTTGGAAAGACGGCCGAGATGTTTGGTATCACGAGGCTGTCTCAAGCCAGGAAAACACTTGTGAACCTGAGCACATGGACGCTGAAGACCCGATGTTTATTTTGTATACCTCGGGTTCGACTGGCACACCAAAAGGCGTTTTGCACACCACTGGCGGTTATCTTTTAACCGCGGCTATGACCTTTAAATATGTATTCGATTATCAAGAGGGTGAAGTTTATTGGTGTACCGCCGATGTTGGTTGGGTCACCGGACACACCTATCTTACCTATGGGCCGTTGGTTAATGGTGCCACTACCTTAGTGTTTGAGGGGGTGCCAACGTATCCAGATGCGAGCCGCTTTTGGCAGGTAGTTGATAAACATCAGGTGAATATCTTTTATACTGCGCCAACTGCGCTACGCGCGTTAATGGGGGCTGGCGATCAATTTCTCGAAACCACTTCTCGTAGTAGCCTTAGAATACTCGGTACCGTTGGCGAGCCGATCAACCCAGAAGCTTGGGAATGGTACTTTCATAAAGTGGGTAAAGAGAATTGCCCCATAGTAGATACTTGGTGGCAAACCGAAACTGGTGGCATCATGATTGCTCCTTTACCTGGCGCGATCGATGCCAAACCTGGCTCTGCGACACTGCCGTTCTTTGGTGTGGAGCCGGTACTGCTAGACGACGAGGGTAAGGTGCTTGAGGGCGCGGCCTCAGGCAATTTGGCAATCCCTCGATCATGGCCAGGTCAAATGCGTGGCGTTTACAACGACCCCGAGCGTTTTCACCAAGCTTATTTTTCAATGTACCCAGGTTATTATTTTACCGGTGACGGCTGTCGGCGAGATGAAGACGGCTATTACTGGATCACCGGTCGAGTAGATGATGTGATCAACGTCTCAGGCCATAGGATGGGTACCGCCGAAGTAGAGAGCGCTTTGGTACTGCATAAAGCCGTTGCTGAGGCTGCAGTGGTGGGCTACCCCCACGACATCAAGGGGCAGGGCATTTACGCTTACGTTACTCTAATGTCTGGAGTTGAATATACCGATGATCTTAAAGTCGAATTAGTTAAGCACGTGCGTAAAGAAATCGGTCCGGTTGCCACCCCCGACGTAATTCATTGGGCGCCAGGTTTGCCAAAAACACGCTCTGGTAAAATCATGCGCCGCATCTTACGTAAGATTGCGGAAGACGAGCACTCTAATCTCGGCGATACCAGCACGCTCGCTGACCCGAGTGTGGTGCAAGACCTAATCGACAGCCGAGTCTGACTAAACTAGTTCGAATAGGGCAAGGCGCTGTTTAAGCGCCTTGCGACAACGTTGTTCGGTTTCAACCTTGATGCTCATGTAACAACTCAAACAAAACACGCAGCGAGACATTGCCTGCGCTTCGTCATACCTCACATAAGCCGGTTCGACATAAGCCGGTTCGCACAGCCCATGCGATAGCCCTCAACGGCATTTCAATTTGACACTTTAAGACGATCACATTTGCTGCGATACTCCC
>JAESTB010000252.1 GCA_016763815.1 Arenicella sp. | reverse complement strand
ACCGAAATCAGCATAAATCGCGGGATATTTTTTCGTCGATTACAAGTAATCTTATATCAGCAATCACTGCTGTCCCGTTAACTGAAAAAGAAAAACCCTGATTTCCTTTGCATTTGACAAAATAGCTTTACCACAAGTCATTGAATCAAATAGAAAATCAGGCCATGTCACATTCTAATACAGTTCTCTCTCAACTTTTAAAATTTGTACGCAGACATGAATTCGAACAGCTGGTTAACCAGCACCACTCAGGCCGTTCATTCCGCGCAGCATCACGCTGGTCACAGTTTTTCAGTCTATTGTTGATGGCGAAATGCAAAACGCCCACGAGTATCAAGACGCCCTGGAGTTCACAACAATCGCGACCGTCATCGTAGACGAAGTCGATAACGGTAGTGCCGAGCTGAACACCGCAAAGGCTTCCGCTAGAAGCGTTAACGACAGAGTCGAGCGCAATTTACCTTGTGCGCCACTGAAGTGGGGTCGGTACCAATAAATGGCGGAGCTAGCTGACAGTGCGGTACTTGAGATTAAGGCTATTTACACACACTAGCGATCACCCAAGTCGCTTGAAAAAACGGGGCAGAATTGCCTCAGCTGTATCAAATTAACCTCATGTGTATTTATTTGTTCTCTGCCTATGTTTCTTGACTTTCCCACGGTATCGCTGTGTGTCAAAAACGCCTCATCTTCAAGCTAGACTATTTCTCCAACTCCTTGAATATATTGAAATAAAAATGTTGGCACGGTTTCTGCTTTGTAATACATGCAGTGTGAAACTCAACTCGTTTCGATTAACACTAAATCAACAGGATTAATTGTTATATGACCAGAACTGACCGTGAAAATCGCATCAAAAATGTTGCTCATGAAATTGATGAATACATCAATAGGCGACCTAACGCAGCCGAAACAGCTGAAGGCGTAACGAATTGGTGGATTTCAAGACAGCGTATCGAAGAATCAATAGAGGTCGTTGAAAATGCGCTTGAGTATCTGGTCATTCAGAAGAAGCTAGTAAAGAGAAGTCTGGGTGCACGCACGCTTTATATGAAAGCAAAGTAAGAACTTAGAAAGTTGTTTGATAACTGAGGTGAAATATAGTGAAAGGTAGTCTACAAGAAACATTGGGACGAGTGCGCCCACCGAGGGTTCAAATTACCTATGACGTAGAATTGGGTGATGCGATTGAAATGCGGGAGTTGCCGTTTATAGTTGGCATTATTGCGGACCTTTCTGGTGAAGTAGAGCAGGCATTACCATCGTTAAAGGAGCGGTCATTTGTAATGATTGACCGGGACAACTTCGATACGGTATTGCAAAAAATTCGACCACGTTTGAATTTACGTTGGCCAGATGCCCCTGTACAAACCTCTGCTGATGCTAAACCTGCAGGCAAGAAAGCGGGTAAAAATGATAAGAAGGCGGAGGAGCCTGAGAAATCTGAGGCGACAAAACGTGCGCCTGTCGAATTGTTTTTTGAGTCGATTGAAGATTTCTATCCAACGCGTGTCATTGAGCGTGTCGCAGACTCAAATATAATTTACCAAGAGAGACACAATCTCCGAGATTTGCTCGCTAAGCTAGATGGTAACGATAAGCTTCACGCATTGATTAACGAGGTGATGCTCGACGCAGCACTGCAAAAGTTGATGAAGGCAACCTTCGACAAAAAGACCGATGAAGAAATTGACTCTGTAAAGGCCGATACGGCGACTCAGAAGCTAATTGACGAAGGCGGTATGATGCATGAACCCTCTCAGGAACCGCAGGTTAAGAGACTGATCGCATCACTTGTTACCGGTGTTATTGGCGAAGGTATTAAGGTAGAAAAGGGGCAAGAGGCAGAACTCGATTGCGTTGCTGTAATTAGTGCTCGTGTATTAGCTATTGATGAAATGCTCAGTGATACTCTTAATGCAATTCTACATCACCCAGATTTCCAAAAACTTGAGGGTTCATGGCGGGGTCTTCATTACCTAGTGATGAATAGTGAGACTAACGCGCATCTTAAGTTAAAGCTTTTGAATGCATCAAAAGCTGAACTGTTTAAAGATCTGACGAAAGCGGTAGAGTTTGACCAGTCGGCCCTATTTAAGATGATTTATGAGAAGGAATACGGAACCTTTGGCGGCGAGCCATATAGCGTTTTAGTCGGCGACTATGAAATCGGTCGCTTACCCAATGATATAAAATTTCTTGAGCTCATGAGCCAAGTCGCGGCAGCGTCTCACGCACCATTTATCACTAATGCATATTCCAAGCTTTTTGATATGGCCGACTTCTCGAGTTTACACAAACCTCGCGACCTATCTAAGATTTTTGAAAGTCAGGAGCTCATTAAATGGCGCAGCTTCCGAGAAACTGAAGATTCACGCTATGCAACTTTAACGTTGCCGCGAGTACTAATGCGCTTACCATATGATCGCGAGAAAAATCCGGTCGAGGGTATCATCTTTGATGAAGAGATCGATGGTACTAGCGCGTCTAGTTTTCTTTGGAGCGGATCGGCCTTCGCCTTGGCGCAGCGGATAACCAATGCATTTTCTCTGTTTGGCTGGACTGCAGCAATTCGCGGTGTCGAAGGAGGAGGGCTAATTGAAGGTCTGCCCGCCTACACTTTCGATACCGCACAAGGTGACATTGCATTAACGTGCCCGACCGAGGTGGCGATCACCGACCGCCGTGAGAAGGAATTAAATGATCTTGGCTTTATGGCTATCTGTCATTGTAAAGGAACTGATAAAGCTGCGTTTTTTGGTGGCCAGAGTACAAATCAACCAAGGAAGTACAATACCGACGAAGCAAACGCCAACTCGGCTATCTCGTCTATGTTGCCTTATATTCTATCGGCTTCGAGGTTTGCTCACTACATTAAGGTAATCATGCGCGATAAAATAGGCTCCTTTATGACGCGCGGCAATGTAGAGGACTACCTCAATACCTGGATTGCTCAATATGTATTACTAGATGATTCTCCGCCACAGGATATCAAGGCACGTTATCCACTACGCCAAGCTCGCGTAGCGGTGTCTGATGTCCCAGGCAAGCCGGGCTCTTATCGGGCTACTGTCTTCCTCAAACCGCACTTTCAGCTCGAGGAACTAACCACCTCTATTCGATTGGTTGCTGAGCTCCCTGCATAACAAATGCATTTGTAAACGAACCAATATAACCAAATTAGGTAAACTATTATGGATCTTGTACTTCTTCAGCCAGGTAACCCCGACATTATCAGCGGTTCAGGTGAGGGTGGCAGCCTCATCGAAGGAACCGTCAACATGGTGGACGGTATTGATTTGGCCGGTTGCGTAGAATTACTGTCGTATCACTACAGTATGAAGCAACAGATGACGACCGATGTGAGTAACTCTGCGCGCACATCGGGCCGCCCTGATCTGACCGATATTACTTGCGTTAAATACTACGATAAAACCTCAACATCGTTTTACAAGCATTGTTTGGTCGGCAAGCCGATTGATACCGGCGATCCGTCCAATCCTACGAGACTGTTTTTGCTTCGAAACGCGCCTGGTGACGATGATAACTCGACGGTTGCCAATATTATGACGATTGAGATGCAGAACGCGATGATTAGCTCAATT
>JAESTB010000251.1 GCA_016763815.1 Arenicella sp. | reverse complement strand
TCTGCGTTGTTGGAAACAATGTTGGTTAAGACCGCCATTAATAACATCAACAATGAAAAGATGACTCTGTCATTCATGCCCGAGGTCACTTCAACAAATTGATAGGCTACGTACATGGTTGCCCCAGTTTGAGTCAAGGCGGTGCCTAATGCCAAGCTTGCGACCACAATTAAGATTACCTGTGCGCTTAATGCTCTTTCAATGTCTTGCCACTTTAAACAGCGAGTCAATACCATTGCCAGAGCACCGGCAACAGCACTGATGGCGATTGGGATAATGCCCGAACCGGCTGCCAGAATGGTCAATGCCATAATAATAATGGCACGCGGTGCATATTTGGTCGACGGCAACTCGGTCGTTGCATCAAGCACTAAGAAATGACCTCGGCGCTTTACTTCTTCGATATTTTCGCTGGATCCCTGTACCAATAATACGTCGCCGAGTCGCAAAGGCGTTTTTGCTATGCCTTGTGGCATGTTTTCGAGTACTTTGCCTTTGCGATGAATCGCCAGTGTTACCAATTGGTAGACATCGGAGAAGTGTGCTTCATTTAAGCTGCGATGAATCATCGGCGAGCCGCGGTCGATTACCAGTTCGGCTAAATGTTGTTGATCTTCGGATAGGGGGTTGTCGTCACTGACTTCGTGGCCCTTTGAATACAAGGTCGCGCCAAGTGTGCGTTCATACTCCTTTAATGCACTTGGCGTGTCTCGAACGAGTAAACGGTCACCAATCCTAATTCTCGCATCGGGTAGTGGAACGGTGAAGGTGTTCTCGCTACGCCTAATGCCTGATATTTGAATTGCTCCTTCGGTTTTCTCAATAATTTCGGTAAGCGTTTTACCCGCCGCATAGCTGTCTTGGTTTACATGCAGGTGAGCGGTAAAAATTCGCGGGCCGCTGTCTTTTAAGTTTGGTATGCGATCAGGCAAAATACGTGGCGCAATCAACCAAAGGTAAAGAATGCCGATCGAGCCTGCGATTGCGGCCGGTACAAAGAAGTCGAACATGCCGATTGTTTCTAAGCCCATGTCGTTTGCGACACTAACAACCAATAAATTAGTCGAGGTGCCGATGGTTGTAGTCATGCCGCCGAGCAGTGTTGCTAAGCCCATTGGCATTAAGATGCCTGATGGGTTGCTCTTAGTTCGTATCGCAACGTTGAGCATAATTGGCAGCAATAGCACCACGATTGGCGTGTTATTAACCACAGCGCTTAGTAGCGCTGATACTATCAGTGTTATCAATATTGATAGAGTAGGGCTGATAGCCCACAGCTTTGCTAGGCCTCGGCCAACTGGGTCAAGCGCACCGGTTCGAACGATGCCGTAGCCTGCAACCATCAGGCCGCACACAGCGATTAAAGCTTCATGCGCGAAACCGGCAAAGAATATGACCGGGTTTAGTGTTTGACCAGCCGAATTTTGGTACGGGTAAAGTTGAAAACTTACGGCAAGCAAAACTATCACTGCGAGACTAGACGTCTCGAGAGGGATGCGTTCGCGAGTAAATAGAATCAGAGCGACAACGGTTAAGCTTAGTGCCCAAATTGCGTGGGGATCCAGATGCATGAGAATCTTACTGTTATTTTAGAACCGTCATTATAAATGCATTAGTGAGGGGTACTTCAAGTTGTATATTCATTTTCTCAGCTTGCAATATTCATCGATTTAAAAACTTATTCTTCGAGCTAGTCGTTAACTCACTCAGACGAGGCGTTTTTATTCGACCCTACCATCGCAGCGAGAACTGGCTATGTTACTATTGATGGATACCTATATTACTAATTCCTGCCAGCCGAGAAAAGCATGCTAGATGTCGCCCTTACTTACGAAATCATTGCTGTCTTGGGTATTCTTTCGTTCGCGGTAGTGATGTTTATATTAGAGGTTGTACGAGTTGACGTAGTCGCTCTTTTGGTATTGGTACTGCTTGGTTTGTCATCTCAGATTGACGCCTTCAATGGTGGCTTAGTTCCCGTCTATCAACTGTTCGATGGTTTCTCAAGTAATGCGGTGATGTCAATTATTGCGGTGATGATCATCGGTGCTGGTTTAGACAAAACCGGTGTTATGGGGGTGATGGCGGCACTGATACTCAAGCGAGCTGGTAAAACTGAAGGCAAGATCACCTTTGTGCTATCGGCATGTGTGGCATGGATTTCTAGCTTTATGCAGAACATCGGCGCGGCTGCTTTATTTCTGCCGGTGGTTAGTCGAATTTCTCGCCGTACAACGATTCCACTATCGCGTCTATTAATGCCAATGGGTTTTTGTGCCATTCTCGGTGGTACCATGACGATGGTTGGTTCGTCGCCGCTGATCTTGCTAAACGACCTTATCGAAAGCGCCAACTTGCATTTCCCAGACAACGCTATCCCCATGGAAACCTTCGGATTGTTCGCTGTAACGCCTGTTGGCCTGGCGTTGGTAGCAACGGGTATTGCTTATTTCTTATTGTTAGGTAAGCGTATTCTGCCGGTCGCTCCAAAGCAAACACTGACAACCGAGAATTTGCAGCACTATCGTGATGTCTACGGAATTGACGGGCGTATATTCGAAGTGACGGTTGGCGAGGATAGTGACCTTGCCGGAATGGTCTTGGGAGAGGTGCAGGCTCGCGGTCGATCAGGCTGGATTCTAGGAATTAAGTCAGACAACAATATTCGCATTATTCCTGAGCAAAACACCGCTATTCGAGCCGCTTCAGTGCTGGCTATCATGGGCTCGCGGCAAGAGATAGCCAGCTACGCCGAGGAGCATCATCTTACTATCAGTCCCTTTCTTAACGAGTTTGCTGATGCATTGAACCCCACTACTGCGGGCATCGCTGAAATTGTAATTCCGCCTGATTCTGAACTAATTAGTCGAACCATTTCAGAATCTGATATTCGCAAGCGATATGGCATGAGAATCTTGGCGGTGTATCGGGTTGATACTGTCATCGATGACGAGTTGTCGAGTCTGACATTGCAATCTGGAGACACATTGGTGGTGCATAGCCGCTGGCAAGACATGATTAAAGTGTCGAAAGATAAACGTTTTGCGGTGGTAACTGACTTTCCTAAAGAAGAGTTTAGAACCAATAAACTGCGCAATGCCTCGGTCGCGTTTTTGATCGCCATTGGCCTAGTGTTATTCAGCGACTTACCACTGGCTTTATCATTGATGGTCGGCGCGGTGGGCATGGTGTTGGGTCGTGTTCTCGATATGGAAGAGGCCTATACCGCCGTTTCATGGCAGACCGTGTTCTTGCTGGCATGCTTAATTCCATTAGGCATGGCGATGCAGCAGTCTGGCGCGGCCGCTTATTTAGCGGCCTTGGCGTTGAGCTTTATGGATGGCTTCCCGATCTGGGGTATTCAGCTGTTTCTGGCGATTATCGCGACCATTTTTACGCTAGTGATGTCCAACGTTGGTGCTACTGTTTTGTTGGTGCCGTTAGCTATTCAGATGGCACTGGGTGTTGGCGCTGACCCGGCCATATTTGCGCTCACCATTGCCTTAGCGACATCGAATTCATTTTTAATTCCAACCCATCAAGTCAACGCATTAATCATGGGGCCAGCCGGTTACAAGGTTAAAGACTTTATCAAGGCCGGCGCCGGTATGACCTTATTGTTCTTGTTGGTGATGATGTTGATGCTTAATTTTTTCTATTAGCTTAGCCGCAATGGTATAGATAGGGTTGAGTTGGCCGATGTGTGATTAAAGGCGTACCCTCGACTGTAAAGATGTTTAAACCCAAGGTTTTGAATTTATTAACACTTAGTAAACCTCTGATGAATAATATTAACTGGCTTATATTATTGCGCGCTTGTTTTGTTAACCTCAGCGCTATCCAATCAAACACCTTATTAATTTATAAATATTAAACTATGAGCCTTGAACTATGAGCCTTGAACTATGAAAAATTTATTATTAGTTTTTGTTGGTTGTTTTCTTATCGCCTGCAGTGGCGGTAGCAGCGATTCGGGTGGCATGGTCGAGCCAACTTTGCCGGGTTCTAACGTACCGGCAAGTTTTGTCGGCACCTACACGGGCAGCTTAACGGTAACCGCGTCAGCGCTTGGCATTAGCGAAACTGAAAGTATCCCGATCACTGTCACAGTGACTAGCGACGGCATGGTCAGTTTTGCTGGTGATGATGACGAGGAAGCATTTACCGTAGGCCTTGGTAATGATGGCGCATTTTCGGGTAACTTACCGATTAATGAAGACCCATGTAGCGGCTCCGCTGGCGTGACGGGAACCGTTGATGGCACTACGGCATCGGGCAACCTTTCTGGCAACGGCACTTGTAATGTTAGCGGGCTAGAGGTCGATGTCACTCTAGAAGGCTCGTTTAGTGCCAGTCGCTAATCGCTGTTGAACGACAGCTAATTAAAAAATTAATGGCGGCAGCTTAAGTGAGTCATTAGCTACTGTTTAAAACAGCTTCTTAACACAGCCAAAAATGAAAAAGGGCCGTTTTTGCGTCCCTTTTTAATCAGCTCTTAAATTATCCGACAGACCCATTACTGACGAACGCTTGGTTATTCAAGCTCTAAGCCGCGCTTTTTTCTACTATTAGCGCGTCTAGTTCAACTTTCAGCTTAGGCAAGATCGTGTCATAGTCGAACGCACCCAGTTTCTCGCCCTGGCGCTTTAGGTTCACCTGTGTCGGTCCACACCACAATCCTAAGTCGGCATCGTCGGTTTCGCCCGGGCCATTAACTCGGCAACCCATTACCGCAATGGTGATGTTGTGGTCTTCTGCGTAGGCGGTCATTTCTTTTACATCTTGAGCTAGCTCAATAAATGCTTCGTTCTCGACACGTGAGCAGCTCGGGCAGCTAATAATGTTGAGCTTGTTTGGGTCGAACGCAACGACGCTGCGAACACGGCCGGCATAAATGTCACTGATGATTTCATGACCAGCATCAACTTCGTCTCCCTTGATGTTATTTGGCAAGGTGAGCGAAACCCGCACGGTATCACCAATCCCCCGACTGATTAGCTGTTCAAACGCGATGCGAGTTTTAATAATACCCATTGGCGGCAAACCGGCTTCAGTAACGCCAAGGTGTAAGGGAATATCAGGGCGTTGCTCAGCGAAACGGATATTGGCGGTGATTACTTTCTGCGGATCTGAGTCTTTGAGTGACACGCAGTAACGGGTAAAACCAATTGAGTCCAAGTATTCGCAGTGTTCAAGAGCGCTATCAAGCATCGGTGAGACCGAGTCACGATTGTCGTACTTGTCAAGCTTGGCAGGGTCAACCGAACCGGCATTAACACCAACGCGTATGGCGCAATCATGTTCACCGGCGATGTCGGCCAGGTAACTAACTTTGTCTTGCCACGTTTTCTTCTTTTCGTGATGAAATAGGTGGCCTGGGTTGTAACGAATCTTATCGACGTGAGGTGCCACTAAGGCCGCCATACGATAGTTTTCTTGCAAATCAACCGATAGCACAGCGTCAGTGGCTTTACGTATTTCGATTAACGCCGCGGCGTCTTGCTTATTATCAACGGCGATGCGAACCACACCCGCCTTGCGTTGGTGCAAAGCGTTGGTTTGCGCGATAGTCGCATCGATATCTTGAGTGCGAGTGGCACACATGCTTTGCACTGCAATAGGATTATTATTGCCAATTTTAATGTTGCCAATGGCAACTTCGCGAGTTGGGTTTCGAGTGATATTCACAGCAGGTTCATAAGAGTTGTTTTTCGCAGCGATATTTTACTGCAGGCTTAGGCTTTCTGACACAATTTTGGTACCGAAATACCCAAGTTGGATTAGTAAAAAGCCGCTAATAGTCCAGATTACCGCTCTCGAGCCACGCAAACCATGTTTGACGCGCTTGAACAACAAAATGGCGAATACCAACCAGCCCAAAAGTGCCAGTATGGTGTGATGTTTAAAGACGAAGGCATGACCGAATATTTCTTGACTAAAAATGGCACCCGAGACTAATGTTAAGGTGAGAATCACAAACCCAAACCCAACTAAACGGAACAATAATAGCTCCATCGTTTGTAACGGCGGCAGCGCCATCAGCATAGCCGGGTTAGTACGGTGTTTTATTTGTCGCTCTTGGTAACTGTAAAGTAGCGCTTGAATAGAGGCGATGGCCAGTAGGCAATAGGCGAGTAAGGAGATAACGATGTGAGAACTGAATGCCAAGCTTCGATTGTCGAGTGGTGTTATCTGGTTGCCCCAAAGAAAGGCGAATACTAAGCTCATAATGGTTAACGGGAACACCAAAATGCCCAACCGTCTAATCGGCATAAGCAGGCCGCCTAATAAAAATAACACCACCAGCATGCCACTCACTAACACCACCATTGAGCTTAAACTCGCGTTTAGCGACTCGCCTATGAAGCTGATCTTTAAGGCATAAGCGATATGACAAGCGGCGCCAATGCTGGCAACAACGAACGAGGCTGTTACCTTCCCTCCTTCCAAATCAGTATTAGAGTCCTTTACCGAACGCAGAAACAGGGCAACTAAAACGGTTGCCAAGCCATATAATAGAACGGCAAAGATGGCAAATAATGAATCAGTCATTGAATTGAAGCAATTTTGGCGACACTTTTAGCAACACAGAAGGTGAGATTTATCGTTAGTGAGGGTAGAATATCACACCTTAAATTGCAGCCAATGACTAAAGTTAACTGATATGTTTGAACAACTCGGCGATCGCCTTCAAGGAACCCTCAAGAAAATTCGTGGTCAAGCCCGGCTTAGCGAAGAAAACGTCGCTGACGCCATGCGCGAGGTACGTATCGCGCTGCTTGAGGCCGATGTTTCGCTACCGGTAGTGAAGTCGTTTATTGCCAAGGTCAAAGACAAGGCCGTTGGTATAGACGTCTCGAAAAGCCTTAACCCAGGGCAAATGGTCGTAAAGATCGTACAAGACGAGCTAGTCGAGTTGATGGGGGCCGCCAATGATGCCTTAAATTTATCTCAAAGCCCGCCCGCTGTTATTTTGGTGGCCGGCCTGCAAGGGGCAGGTAAAACCACTACTGTTGGTAAATTAGCCAATTTGCTAAAGCAGCGAGAGGGCAAACGGGTCATGGTGGTCAGTGCTGATATCTATCGCCCAGTGGCTATCGAACAACTAAAAGTGCTAGCCGAATCGATAGACGTCGCGTTTTGTCCAAGTTCGCCAGACCAAAAAGCAGTCGATATTGTCGCTAACGCCAAACTAGCCGCTAAAAACGAAGTGATGGACGTACTCATCATCGATACCGCCGGCCGCTTGCACGTAGATGGCGAGTTGATGCAAGAGATCAAAGCGATACATGCCGCCGCCAATCCAATTGAAACACTCTTTGTTGTCGACAGCATGACCGGTCAAGATGCGGTAGTCAGCGCGAAGGCGTTTGATCAGGCATTGCCACTGACTGGTGTGATACTGACCAAGACTGATGGTGATGCCCGTGGCGGCGCAGCACTCTCAATTAGAGAAGTGACCGGCAAACCGATTAAGTTCTTAGGTACTGGCGAGAAAATCGACGGAATAGAAGCCTTTCATCCAGACCGAGTTGCCTCACGCATCTTAGGTATGGGCGACATGATGACGCTGATCGAAGAAGCCGAGCAAAAAGTAGACAAAGACAAAGCCGAAAAGCTGGTTAAAAAGCTACGAAAAGGCAAAGGTTTTGACCTTGAAGATTATCGTGATCAAGTCGCTCAGATGAATAACATGGGTGGCATAGAAAGTATGATGGATAAGCTGCCAGGCATGGGTAACCTAAACCTACCCACTGGCGCAATGGGCGGCATGATGGGTGACATGAATAAAAGCGTCGCCATCATTAACTCAATGACACCCAAAGAACGCCAGTTCCCAGCACTGATTAAAGGCAGCCGAAAAAGACGTATCGCAACAGGCTCAGGCACTGAAATTCAAGACGTCAATAAAACGCTCAAACAATTCATGCAAATGCAAAAAATGATGAAGAAAATGGGCAGCAAAGGAAAAATGGCGCAGATGATGCGTGGTATGAGCGGCATGCCAGGAATGGGCGGCGGTGGTGGTCGGCCGTTTTAGGGTTTTTCATTAGTTGTAGTATCGTGCTTCGTGGACGCATTGCCACTCGGCAGTTGCTCCTGCACTGCTCTAATAAACTACATCCATGTAGCAATGCCGTGGCGGGCGTTGCACGCTGCACGTTCATTCTTTTATTCGTATCGTCCTGATACTCATCCCTGTGGGGCTGCCTTCGTCAGTTTAAATACGGTCCTACGCATTTGATGGCGCAAAAGAGCGCGTAGCCTGCCCTTGAGATATACCCTCAAGGGGCATCTAAAAAATCAGACCTATTTAGAGGTCATCTTGAGCGCAGCCGAAAGATCTCAGCTATAGAATTCGATTTACACCACTACTCAACTTCGGACATAGTTTGTCACTCGGCGGTTGCTCCTGCACTGCTCTAATAAACTACATCTATGCCGCGGCGGGCGTTGCACGCCGCACGTCCATT
>JAESTB010000250.1 GCA_016763815.1 Arenicella sp. | reverse complement strand
CGTCGACGTGATGCTGTCGCTTGTCTTGCAAAGCGGCATCTCACCTCTGCCGGCGAGATGCTGACAAACAGTCAATAAATGCTCAGCCTGCCAAGCCGTGGTGTTCTCAGCAAGGCTTGCTTCAATCGCGTTGTCGGTCGGCACGACCAATTGATGACCAGCGACGCCACATGACAAGGCCGTTGGCAGTACACCAGACACCTTACGTAAATGGCCGTCTAAAGCGACCTCACCGACCATCTCAAAGTCGTCGACCTTTACTCGAGGCAGCTGACCTGATGCAATCAAAATTCCAATAGCTATAGGCAAGTCAAAGCGACCACCTGTCTTTGGTAAGTCAGCCGGAGCGAGGTTTACCGTAATACGCTTCGCCGGGAATTCAAAACCGGAATTAATAATAGCGCCACGTACACGATCTTTGCTTTCTTTGACGGCTGTTTCAGGTAGGCCTACAGTGGAAAACGATGGCAAGCCATTGGCCAAATGCACCTCAACCATAACAGGGACGGCGCTTATGCCGACTACTGTGCGGGTGCGTATCATGGCTAGAGATTTGATCGAATCTGGCTTTTCATAGCCAGTGACTTTAGTGCTCATTGACAGTCTCCTTGTCGTTAGAATTGCCGCCACCACAAAATCTGGCTAGTCAGCTAATTGACTATTCGAGTTGCTTCGATAGTTGGGTTGGCTCCCTGCAACCCAACTACTATATCACTTCATCGCGGCTTCTTCTGCTTGAATTTCTTGTGCCACTTCTCGAATAACGTTGCGGAACCATTTATGCGCAATGTTATGATGCAATAGCGGGCTCCACACCATATGTAACTCAATACGAGGAATATCAAACGGCGCGGGCAGAATCGCTAAATTATCGAAATGATTAACCAAATGGGTGGAACGAGTCGCGACAGTCGCGATTAAGTCTTGTTGCTGCGTCAACTGAATCGCCGAGATATAATGACGGGTATAAACGGCAATTCTACGCCGTTTGCCGAGGTCATCAAGTGCGATATCTACCCAGCCGAGCTTTTGAATATCATCAGGATTAACACCGGTAGCAACGCCCATGCCAGTTTTATTGACCCAAACATGACTGGCTTTCATATATTTATCAAAGTCGAAGTTTTCACGTAACGGATTGTCTTGGCGCATTACACATGAAAAATTGTCTTGCCAAAGAACGGACAAATGTAAAGACTGTGGCAATTGATCAAAACGATTCATTACCAGATCGACATTTCCCAACTCAATGTCCTGAAACGTGACGTCACTCGGAGTTAAAATATCCAACGCCGTATCAGGCGCTTCGGCGGCCATACGCATACGAACGCGCGGTAATAGAGTTGTCTCGGCGTAGTCGCTCGCCATCACCCGAAATAAACGCTTGCTATTAGTGGGGTCAAAATCGATGGTTGGCTGTACGAACAACTCAATTTGGGATAATACGTTTTGTACCAGTGGTTGTAGCTCTTTGGCCTTATCGGTTGGCATCATGCCATTACTTGTACGAACCAGCAGCGGGTCGTTGAACACCTTTCTCAGTCGACGCAGCCCATTACTCATTGCCGGCTGGCTCAAGCCTAAATGCTCGGCGGCCTTAGTAACATTACCCTCACGCAACAACACACTTAAGTAAACTAGCAGATTCAAATCGATATTAGATAAATTCATTCGATATTCATTTTATGAATGGGGTTTACCGAATCATAACTGAAATTGATCGCTCTGAGAACAAAAAAAGGGCTGCCGCAAGCGACAGCCCCTCGTTACCGAGACCTAAAATTAATAGTGTCGCTACTTAGTGAACTCTGGATACGCTTCCATGCCACATTCTGATACGTCGACACCTTCAAATTCTTCTTCTGGGGTTACCCGAATACCCACAACCAGTTTAAGCACGAACCATACGATACCGCTAATCACAAAGACCCAGGTAAAGATAGTGGCTGCACCAATCAACTGGCCTGAAAAACTAGACGCGTCATTAGTAAGCGGCACCAACATTAGACCCAACAAACCAACCACACCATGGACAGAAATTGCGCCAACAGGGTCATCAATTTTCAATTTATCTAAACCCAGAATTGAGAAAACAACCAATACACCACCGGCGGCACCGAATAGCGTCGCGATTAGAGGCGTCGGAGTTGATGGCTCTGCAGTGATCGCCACCAAACCGGCTAGGGCGCCATTCAAAGCCATGGTTAAATCGGCTTTACCAAATAAAATTCTAGCGGTTAATAAAGCGGCAATCAAACCACCAGCCGCGGCGGCATTCGTATTCATAAATACAACTGCGACTGCATTTGCATTTTCGACCGACGACGTGGCTAAAACTGAACCACCGTTAAAACCAAACCAACCCATCCAAAGAATAAATGTGCCTAGAGTAGCGAGTGGCAAATTTGCGCCTGGAATTGCCTTTGGCTTGCCGTCGCTTGAATATTTACCTTCTCGAGCGCCAAGTAGTAGCACACCAGAAAGAGCCGCTGCAGCACCAGCCATGTGAACGATGCCTGAGCCAGCAAAATCTGACCAACCAAGATCAGCAAGATTATATAAACCAAATACCGAGCCGCCACCCCAAGTCCAATTACCTTCCATTGGATAGATAAAACCAGTCATCACGACCGTAAACGCAAGGAATGCCCAAAGCTTCATACGCTCGGCAACCGCACCCGAAACGATCGACATGGCTGTTGCCACGAAGACCACTTGGAAGAAGAAGTCGGCCGAGGGTGCATAGGTCGCAGGTTCTGCGACACCTTCAACGCCATCGCCAGTGATGCCACTCAACAAGGCATTACCCAATTCGGGATACATTATTGAATAACCACAAAGCATAAACATGGTGCAGGCGATTGCATACAAGGCGACATTCTTAGTAAGAATTTCAGCTGTATTCTTAGAACGCACTAGGCCAGCTTCTAACATAGCGAAGCCAGCAGCCATCCACATTACCAATGCACCGCAGATTAGGAAATAAAAGGTATCTATCGCATACCCGTGCTCGAAAATTGTATTTTCCATGATGAAAAAGTCTCTCTATTTATAGATGTTGGAATATTTGCTACTGCGATCTAAATCGCTTCTTCGCCGGTTTCACCAGTACGAATTCGAATTACCTGAGCGAGCTCCACGACGAAGATCTTGCCATCGCCTACTTTGCCATTGTTAGCTGAGCCAGCAATGACCTCAATCGTCTGATCTAACATGTCATTCGATACGGCCACTTCAATTTTTATTTTAGGCATGAAGTCGACATTGTATTCGGCGCCGCGATACAGTTCCGTATGCCCTTTCTGGCGACCGAAGCCTTTCACTTCCGTTACCGTCATACCCTGAATGCCGATGCCCGCCAACGCATCTCTTACGTCATCAATCTTGAACGGTTTAATAATTGCTGTGATCAACTTCATAGCACTTCACCCTCTTAGTAGTTAATTTAGTGTTTATTGAATTTAAAATTTGATCGCTACGGCCGAGAAAAACACCGACTCAAACGCCTCAGCACCCGCACTAGGGGGTACTAATAGATAATGTAAAGCAAACAGCGTGCCAACTTTTTCAGCAGCATAAAATCAAGCCGGTTGAGGGTTCTATAAAGACCACCCTGAATCCTTTCTAAGCAGGCTCGCTCCAAAATAAGGCATTACCGAAATCAACCGCACCATTTCAGTGCAACGAAAACCAAATACAGACGAGCGTATCGTTTTAATCGATGCAAATGGCCTATAACGCCAACTAAAAAGTTGGCATGGTGTTTGCTTAAATCGATATAGATGGAAGTTTCATTGTGATGGATAACGACAACTCAACAAGAGCAGAACAAGATTCGGCCTTATAAAGGCCAGAATTACGAGAGGTAATTAATATGAACACTAAAAAACTTATTATGAGCAGCGTTGCAGCAACTATTTTGGCGTCAAGTAGTTTAGCCAGCGCAGGCGATATCGAGGCGAATGTCGCGCTTGCTACAGACTATGTTTTCCGTGGTTTTTCACAAACGAATGAAGACCCGGCAATTTCCGGTGGCTTTGATTATGCATTTGACAATGGGTTTTCAGTTGGCACTTGGGCGTCTAATGTAAACTTTGGCGACAACACGTCGACTGAATTGGACTTCTACGCAGGTTATGGCTTTGAAGTTTCTGATGGCGTTACCGTTGATCTTTCTTATATTTACTTTACCTACCCAGGCGAGACTGATGGCTTAAACTATTCTGAATTTGTTGCCAGCGTAAGCCTTAGCGACCTCAGTCTTGGCGTGCTTTACTCTCCTGACTACTTTGGTTCTGACGATTCGGCAATCGTACTGAACGCTGATTATTCTATCGGCTTGGCGGAGAACTTAGGTCTAGGCTTACACGTTGGCTACACTGATGTAGATTCGAACGATTTCTTCGGTTTCAATGGAAGCCGCTACGTAGACTACTCAGCAGCACTGACAACATCGGGCGCTGGTGTTGATTTTGCGTTGACTTACTACGGAACTGACTTAGATGATATTGATGCCGCAGATGATCGCCTGGTATTTTCTGTAGGTAAATCGTTCTAATTACAAAAGCTTTAAAACAAAAAAAGGCCGCTTAAAAAGCGGCCTTTTTTGTGTCTGCTAGCCTGATACTGAAAAACCAAAAGGTCAGGCTTAGTAAGAGTCGCTTATTCGGAGAGAATTGCCACTACTTCGTCAATTTCAGAGATTAACTCAGCAACAACTTGTCTTTTGACCTGTGTCGTTGGAGTCGCTTGTCCGCCAGTTTCCATTTCAATTTGATTCTTAGCACCACTAATAGTGAAGCCCTCGATATATAAAAGGCTACGAATACGACGAATAAGCTGCACTTCATGACGTTGATAATATCGACGGTTACCACGCCGCTTTACCGGGTTCAATTGTGAGAACTCTTGTTCCCAATACCGCAACACATGCGGTTTAACCAGACATAACTCACTTACTTCACCAATGGTAAAGTATCGCTTGCTTGGTATTGGCGGTAAGGTTGCGTTATCTCCTTGGTCAAGCATTTCTATTGAGTCTCATGTGACAGTGTTTAATCTTATACTCTTAGTTTATCAGTTCAGCGACACATTCGTATACAGTAAAGTACCTTTAGAATCGAAGATTCACATG
>JAESTB010000249.1 GCA_016763815.1 Arenicella sp. | reverse complement strand
CGGAAATTGCATAAAGCGTATGGCCTAATTTTTCTGGTACATCGATCAACGGAAAATCTATTTCTGACTCATCCGACTGGTCAGATGATCCGGTGAATAAGGTGTTCAAGTATTCTGATTCGTTATTCTTCATAATTCGGCGCCCTGCAAAAGGTCACGTAATTGTTTTCTTCCACGGTGGATATAGACCTTCGCTTGGTTTTCGTTAAGGTCCAGCGTGTTGGCCACATCTTTAATTGATCGTTGTTGTAAATCGGCCAAAATAATCAGCGAACGATAGGGCTCTTTAAGCTTTTCAATAGCGCTGCTAAGCCACGTACTCAATTGCTTCTTCGCGAGCATTGCTACTGGCTCGCTGTGTGGATTATTGCTTTGTAACTCATCAAGATTCTGATCAGAAACTGGCTTGCGCTGCCGTAATCTATCGATACAAAGGTTTCGAACAACGTGCAGCAACCACGCTTTACCTGAATTTGTATCGAGCTGGTTTTGTTGTTGCGGTTTATTCAAATGTTTCCATAAACGTTCATAGGCTTCTTGGGTCGCATCTTCTGCATCACTTTTATTCGCCAAAATATACATAGCTTGTGAGTACACCAGCCGCTGATTTTGATTAACTAATGTTCGAAACAGGAATCTCATGCGGCTAAATGTGTCTATTTTTCATATTGTTTTTGTTTGTTACTTATTAATACGTTTGGCCAGAGAAAAGGTTACAAACATATTCGTAATTCTTTTGAATAAATTTTTATAGCTTACAATAGCGGCCCCCTTGGCTACTCAAAATTCGAGGCATAGAGCTATTTTCTGGCGTTTTTTGGTCGGCTTGGTTTATAAACCTTTATTGTTACACGATTGGCAGTAGGGCTTGAGTATGAAAATTTAGGCAATAAAAAGGCCACCTTAAAAAGGTGACCTTGGTTATTAGCGGCGGCGGGGATCTATATTGCTAAAAAATATGCTAATAGCGTTAGTGGAAAATAGCTCTAAAAGTCAAATTAACTTAAAAAGCCAGCCTATTGGTAAGGGCTAAGATAAGGCCTAGCACCTAACTATTAGCTTTTAGGTTATTTTTCAGATGTTTGCCCGCGTAACGTATTCGCTTTCCACTCCATCGCCATACGCACTCGTGTGGCGCCTGACGGGTGATCAAAAAACAATATCTCCTCAAGCGGGCCGGGCTCTATTTTTCGATACTCAGACAGCTTCATAGCAATGCTAGCAAACCCATCGGGTTCCTTGGCTATATCCAAACCAAAGGCGTCAGCTTCGATTTCATTAATCCGAATCAGCGAGTTTGTGACTGGCGTCATTAGCAAAAAGTAGATCGTGAAAATCATCCCAAAGACCGGAATCACCGCCGGATCGGTCACCGATGAAACTCTCCATCTGGCTCCGTATTTTTTAAGCAGTCTAGGCGTTAGTTTCGCCAAAATAAAAAAGCCTAATGCAAACACAGCTGAGAGTACAATCACAAGACGCCAAATATGCCCCAACACATAATGGCCAATCTCATGCCCCATCACCGACTTTACTTCTTGGGGAGTAGAACGTAATAGCAAATTATCGTTCAGGGAAATTCTCATGGTATTGGCAAAACCAGACACGTTGGCTGAAATACGGTTGTGTTGCTTTGATTGATTAAATACATATATGTTCGACGATGGCACGCCTTTTATATCCGCCATGGCGACAATTTGATCACGAAGATCGCCATTTTCCATCTCCGTATATTCATTGAATAATGGTGCGAGATAGACAGGCGATAATGTGATCATGATCATGATAAATGTAGAGGTTACAACGGTTCCTAATATCCACCAATTTTTTGGAAATCGACGTATCACTGCGAAGAACACCATCACAAACAATGAAGCCATAATAAGGGTTACGGCTAAGCCAATGAGTTGTTCACTCAACCATTCACCTAAGTTTTGATTCATCAACCCGTAGTGCTGTTCCCGAAAGAAGTCGGTATAGACAACCCACGGCAGAGTCAGCAATGACACTATTACCATGTACGGCAGAATGTAGAGCGCTGGCCGTAACCAAACTTTTCTAGTACGCCTGGAAGCGAAATTACCTAAGCCTGCTGACCAGCCGAGCTTTAAAAACAGCCAATCTACTAAAAAGGTTACCAGTGCTCCCCAAAGGATTAGCCAATACCCACCTTCGAAATAGGAGTCTGATTTTTCACGAGCTTCGCCTTGCACCGTATCCAAATAGGCGCGTGTTGCCGTTTCTGAATCAAAGTTACTTGCCGCTTCTACGGCTAAACAGGGTTCAAAGAATACCAATAGCATGGCAACGAAAATCAGGGTATTTCTAAGCATAGAGAATGACCTACTCTTGAGTCGTTATAAAAAATGGATGAGTTTTTGAATTCTTAAACACAATAACATTGCTGTCACAGTGAATTATACTAAAACTAGCTTTGAACGCCGCGTTTAGTTATGTACCTACTTTATCATTGAAAATCGCTTGGTCACGGATTGTCCCAAAACTGCTACAAAACACACAATGAAATTCGCGATACTGCAATTTCAGATAAATTTAGATGGAATATATTTACCATGAAAGCAAAACTCCTATTACTGATAATACTCATTAGTCTTGCAGCGTCGCACAAGGCATTTGCTAGCCCTTTAGACAAAGCGTTTGAGCGCATGAACAATTTTAATGAGCAAGACTGGTCATTCCAAATGATTTCGCGCGGCGAAGAAGACACTGTAGAAGTATTTAACCCGTTGGCAAAACCTGAGTGGTCTTTAATCTCTATTAACGGTAATCACCCATCAAAGAAACAGATAAAGGCTTACTACCGAGAAATAGACGAAGCGGAAGCGGAAGATGATGACGGTAATCTCAATTTACACGAAATGATTGATGTCAGTTCCTTACGTCTTCTAAAAGACGACGGTAAGGTCGCGAAGTATTCATTTACGCCGATACTGGACGATGATGACGTGGATTTTACCGATAAGCTAGAAGGCGAGCTCTGGCACAACAAGCAGAAAGACTTTATTGAACGCTTCGACTTTTTCAGCAAGGCGCCTTTCTCTCCAATGGCCGGTGTTAAAATCAGCAACATGCAAACCTCAATTCGGTTTCAAGAAATAAGCAAAGATATTTTCGTGCCTAAAGAAATTTTTTCAGAAGTTTCAGGCAGAGCTTTTATTGTGAAAAAAGTGGATGAAAAAGAATCGCAAATCTATACTAACTATCAGCAGGTTAATAAGAGCAATAGTCGCCAATAATTGTCATAGGCCACTCATTTAGACTGGTCTAATTTAGATCATCTCCTTGGATAAAGACTCACCTAAATGTGAGTCCTTATCCTATTTAGACACAGCCGTAAGAGAAGCGTCTATCCTGATAACAGCGTGTTAAAGCGACTCGGCTATCACCTTTAGATCAGACACTTAACGCCTATCTAGGCTTATCCTAGTGTCCAATAATCTCTAAATCTTATCGGCATTGTTCCACTGAATTCAATAATTTTCATCTCGGAGACATCGTAACCAGCTTGCTTCTTGTTATAGAACGCGTATCTATGCGCTTCATCAACCTGAAATTCATGTTAGAAATCAGTAAGCCATCGGCGTTTCTAAATCCGCTTAGAATATTGCTCTGATTCAGAACATCAACGTCTAGCCAAACAGCTAAGAGCAAACAGCTAAGAGCAAACAGCTAAGAGCAAACAGCTAAGAGCAAACTTGTTAAGAAACCTCTTACACGGTTGTGCGCGTCTCGTCTAACTGGGAACAAATATCTGAGGGGGGATACCCTCTACTATGCAGATTGGCGATACAAAGCCGCGTACAACAAAGATTTTTATTGTTTTTTAGAGTCTTAAGTTTGCGCCCTTAGGCGTTAAACGGGTTTACTCAGGATATAGATTACTTGATGTAACAGTCACAAAATAAACATTATTCTCAAGATGACGCTCGATATCTGACCGGTATTTTAATCGTTAAAGAATCAAGTTTATACGTGAGGGTGCGCACGTATGAACTTGGTAGCATTATTCGGACGGCTCAATCGACTTTGGGTTCCAACACAGCTTAAAACACGCACCACCTAAATCTGACTTTGATACTATCACTTCGCCTTTATGCCATTTTGTAATTTGGTATACGATAGCCAAGCCCAACCCTAGGCCATTATTATGATCACGTTGTGGATTGTTTAGTTGCGAATATGGCTGCAGTATTGTCTCAAAATCTTTTTCATCGATACCTTCTCCGTCGTCGTCAACTTGCAAACACAGAGCATCATTCTCTCGATAGTACGATACCCTAACTAAAGAACTACTATGTCTTGCCGCGTTGTTCAGCAAATTGGAAAGTGCGCGCCCAAGCGCTTTGGCATCTACAAATTGAGTGCTCATTGCCAGTGCGTGATCAATACTCGCAATAAACTCCAGCTCCTCATACTCGAAATTGTATTGATCTACTTCCTCTTTTATAAATTTAGCAAATGACGTGTGTCTAAAATGCTTAATATCGGTAGAACGATTATAACGCGAGTGTAGAAGCGTTTGATTAATCAAGTAGTCCAGCGCGTCGATGCTGCTGTTGATGGTTTTTCGATAACGTTGAATTTCATCTTCTGTGCATTCGCCAGAGTCAAGAATTTCGTTAGCAAATCGCAACCGCGCTAGCGGAGTTCTTAAGTCATGGGCTACCGCATTTGTTAGTTGTTGATTAGTACTAATAAGTTGTTGAATATTGTCAGCCATTTGATTAAACGACGAACCAAGATTAGATGCGAAGGAACTCTTCCCGATCTTGACTCTAGCATCTAACTCACCGCGGCCAAAAGCCAATGCGGTTTGCGTAAGCCTCTTGTGGTCCCTCCAGAGCGGCCACAACCACGTCGAGAAAGCTAAACCGAGCACCAACATCAGTATCAATATAATCGCAGCTATTAAAACTCTTGTTTCGGTACTATCGATTAACGGATCAATGGTTAGCACTCTGTCTCCAGAGATTGAAAGAACAAAGACTTCATGATCGGATTGATCTTTAAACCACGTTAGCCCTCGGTTATGAGTAAACGCTATCTCTGAGGATTGTTGATGAAATTCTTCGCGATCAAATAGCTCAAACTTATACCCATATTGCTCTGATAACATTGCAATAGATTTCGTCAACTCTTCTTCTGGTGTATTTTCAATTTGTTGATTGATCAAATAAAGCACCCCGCTCGCCGTACGCTGCAGTTCTTGCTCATCGCTTTCATCAGAGTCAACTGTTATCGCCCAGTTATGGTTAGCTAACTTATAAGCAACGGTCTCATTATCATTACTAATAAAAACAACTTCTCCATTACGCAGCCGCTGCAATTTCTGAGCATTTTGAGTAACTGAATTGAGTTCAATTAGCTTAATATCTAGACCAAAGTGTGTCGCTATTTCATCAAATTTTTCCTTGCGTTGATCTGGCTCTAGTTTGTCCAAAATCTTATCAATCTGATTAAATACGCCTGAGTACGCACGGCTCATCAGTCGCTCAGTCACCAAACTATTGACCGCTGCAATTGGGCTGTAGTTTTCCGACATTATTGAAAAAACCATTGGAACCATTGCAAGAAGGCACAGTTTTACAAGCGCTTTGAGCATAACTAGTCGAAACCCACACAAAGTTGATAACCTCTACCGCGCACCGTTTTTATCACCGCGCTTTTAGAGCACGCAATAAGCTTCTTTCTAAGCCTAGAAATTCTTCGGTCCACAGAGCGGTCTAAGCCGTCATACTCAAAGCCTCGTAGCTCTTGAACGATAGTGTCACGTTCGACTACATGGCCTAAGTCTTGAGCAAGCAGTAAAAGCAATTCATATTCGGCACTGGTGAGTTCTATCTCATCCTCATTAATACTAACTCTGCGATTATTAATATCAATATGTAGCGCGCCAGCCCTAATAACACTACTGGATAATGAGGACACTGAATTACCCGAGAAAAGTATTCGACGTAGAAGGGCACGAATACGCGTTAACAATAGCCTGGGTTGTACTGGTTTCACAATATAATCGTCAGCTCCGAGCTCTAAGCCTAACATTTGATCCATGTCATCATCCAACGCAGTGAGCATTAGAATCGGTCCCTTGTAAGCCGAGCGGACTTCGCGGCATGCATCCATTCCGTTCTTGCCTGGGAGCTGAATATCCAAGATCACGAGATCAGGTTGATCGCTGATGATTTTCGCCTTAGCGACCAACCCGTCAGAGACTATATCTACCACATAGTCATTCTTTTCT
>JAESTB010000248.1 GCA_016763815.1 Arenicella sp. | reverse complement strand
TAGGCCCAATCTCTCGAGCCAGTCTGTCGCGTTTGCCACTGGCTCGGCGCGACCGAACAATTCCAATGGCAGGGCTACATTTTCGAGCGCGGTTAAATCTTCGATTAAATAAAACGACTGGAATACAAAACCGACATTATTGGCGCGTAGCAATGCGCGTTGATCTTCGTCGAGATCGGTGATGTCACGGCCGTCAATAATTACTCTGCCCTGTTGCGGAATGTCCAAACCCGCTAACACCCCAAGCAAGGTAGATTTTCCACTACCGGAGGCCCCCTGTATAGCAACCGATTCGCCCGCTTTTAGCTCTAAGCTCACATCATCGAGAATCGTTAGCATCCCCGACTTTGTATCCACTTCGCGTTTAATCGATTGCGCTGAAAGTATGGTGTTCATTATTCGCTCCCACCAATCTTAAAATCAATGCTGGGGGAACTAGAGCTGCGTAAACCAGAGTCGTGTAAACCAGAACCGAGTGAATCAAAGAAAGACAAAGCCGTATCTAAAAATTCTGGCGGTAGTCGATGACCGGCATCGAACCAGGTCAGGGTTTTATCGATCGATGAGATTTGGTCAAAGGTCTCTTGGGTCTGGTTTCGGTCAGAATGCGGATCGCTACGGCCAGCCAGCCACAGCACCTTAGCATCCGTGATACGCTGCACATGAACGCGTGGTGCAACCGGTGAAGTTGGTGAGCCGACAAAGGGGGGCACCATAGCCACGACAGTGCCCACACTCGGCTCAAAACTCGCTAACAACAGGCTCATTTGCGCCCCCATGCTATAACCCATCACTAGTACTTGGTCTGGGGAAAATTCAGTTTTGGCCCAGTTCAATACAATGCGATAATCGCGCACCGAACCGATAATGGTATCAATATATAGTCGCGGCTCGGCACTGTGAGCACGCTTTATAAGCTCACGCGGGCCAAAGCCTTGGCGACCGCGCTCACCATGCAGGCGAGCATCTAGGCTAATTACTGTGTAACCTTGCTCTCTTAATCGAGCGGTCATTTTTTGCGCTGCTAACGGGCTCGTGTCACTCCACCAAAACTGCTGATCAATACCCATCGGGTGCAATGCCAGCGCTAGTTTGTTTGACGAGGCTTTGTCTTTTGGAAACCCTATCAGCCCGTTTACCGCTTGCCCATCGTCGCTGGTGAAACGAATTTCAGCGCGCTCTCCAAGCGAGTCTTCTTCCAATGGCGTGAGAGTAAGGTTGATTGCTTCTGCTGAGTCGTAAGAAAACCAATGCGACAAATATGCTTGGTTCAAACGTTGATTGCTAATTGGTACTTCTTTTGCATCAAGTGCGTTCGCCGTTAAAGCGGTAAGCAAGCCGAATAGAAAAATTGCTTTGGTTAATGACATTGTGGTACTCCATATCTAGGTTTGTAATTGATATTAAGTAGACTACTGGGGGAAGGATCAAATGAACTTCAAATGGCGGGGTTATATTTTCAAAGACTGACCATTTTAGGCTGTGAGTTCAAAATGACGTTAAATTAGATTGAGTTTTCTGCTAAAGGCAATGGCTTGCTCTAGGCGCCGGTTTATCTAGCCCTTTCTCCAGTTTGTCGCACCGGTTCTAACCCTTGTCTAGATTTCCTTTCTGACGTTGTGCTGCTGAGTTACCCATAGGCATAGATGGACACCGAAAATTGGTGATTGAGTTTCTCAGACTGGATAAAACGTCGTGGTCAGAACATCGTCGTTGTCGCTATTGCAAATCGTCTAGCGACGATTTGCTTGAGTATTACTCAACAAACAAGAGATGTATCGACCAATGTCGAACTAATAAATCCTAAGCGATTTTAACAACAAAGAATTAGCGTCCACGGAGTTGCCAATAACATGATGAGTTAACGGGTTTACCCCGTGCTGCGCGCCGCAAGGCTCGATGGTGGAAAAAACACCATTACATGAGGCCGAACATATGTCAGCGCAACCCAATCATCGTTCATAAAGGCGGCTCCGTATTTTGCTAGTAAAAAACAATTTAAGTCAGCGCTAAAATGCTGACCTAGGCCAAACTTGGCTTGCTATTCGAGAGGTATCCATCTATGTCCTTGTTATTTTCTGGGTACTTATTTTAACGCATCCGGGTAGGTATGATTTAAACGACCTTCAAATACAATACCTTGTGCTGATTTTAGGAGTTTTAGGGTTCGTCTTTTATTTCTTAGGGAAGGCGATACACCACATAAAAGTAACGGGCGAAAAACATCCTAGTTTGAAGAGTGTATGGCATCGTTAAGAATACAATTGTTGTGATTTTTTCGTTAAAACACAGTACGACTAAGGCTATTTGGCTTTCAGGCAGAGAAACTGGTAGTCTTTGGGGCGAATGCTATCTAACCAATAAAAAACAATATGAAAAAAATCACCTCATTCTGTATATTATTAATGCTTAGTTTTTCGAATGCTTCTGCCCAGAATAAGGTGGTTGTAATACCGTTAGCGGGAAATGATGCAGCACCTGGAATTGCCGAATTCGTCGGTGGTAATCAAGTTGTAACATTAGATTCTATTGATGCAATAATTCGCTCGGTTACTATTAATGCACCCGCTGACGGAGTGGTAATTGTTAATGCGAGTGGCTATTTTCAAGCCGCTTCAGAAAAGCCATCATGCCGATGTAGCATCACCATTGGTACCACCATTGACACTGATAGTTTGACAGTAAGTGGCGATATTTCAGATACCCAAAGAGGGCCATTTGCGGGAACAAGGGGCTTTAATGTTAGCGCTGGATCACACACATATAACCTTGTTTGCGATCTATTTTCCGGTTCGGCAAACATTAGAAACACACATCTAACTGCAATGTATTTCCCTGACTAACTATAGAAAAAAATAGGGCAGTGGTGTAAGGCAGACTGCCTATGAGGACATGCATGTTAATGTAGACTGCTTTCTTGCATTATTTGCAAGACTTGTTATGACTGTCCCTGTTCTAGTCGAGGTAATGTTGGTGTCGCACGTGGTTATGAATTTGAATTTACCGCAACCGGTGACCGACCTTATAAAGGCGAGCTGTGGTTGCATGGAAAACGTTTGATGCAGGTGGAACTTGAGTCCCATAGGATTTGAATTCTTTTATGAAAAATAATAAATCCACACTCGGT
>JAESTB010000247.1 GCA_016763815.1 Arenicella sp. | reverse complement strand
CAGATAGATCGGCACCTCTAGTTCTTCTGCACATGCAAAAACGTCGTAGTTCGACGAATGGTCGGGGAAAACTCCATTGGTTTGTCCATGGATCATAGCGCCCAAAAAGCCGAGATCTCGTACACATCTGGAAAGTTCCGTGGCGGCGGCTTCAGGGTCGGCCATAGGCTTAGGCAATATTTGGGGCTTCCCAATTAAAGTTGCGTCAAATGGCGGTGGCGCATTTGTATTCACGTACATTATTCTCACCTTCATCTTAGCTTACCCCATTTTAATGGCTGAGTTGGTGATAGGTCGTCATGCTAAGGCCGATACGGTTAAATCCATGGTATCCATCAGTGGCCCTAAGTCTCGAGGTCTAGGGGCGATGACGGGCTATTGGGGAATGTTGACGGCCAGCTTGATTCTGAGTTTTTATGCAATCGTGGCTGGGTGGATGATTGCCCATGCCGGTGGCTCATTAGTGAGTTTGGTTGGCCTGACTGACTCTTGGTTTATTACGGAATCAATGAGTCGAAGCATTATTTTCTGCACATTATTTTTTGTTCTCACCATAGGCATCGTCGCCAGTGGTGTCGCTAGTGGCATTGAGAAGTGGTCAACGAGGTTGATGCCCATACTTATCTTGCTAATTATCAGCTTAGTAATTTACATTGCCACATTACCTGGGGCGTCTGCTGGCTGGGCGGTCTACCTGCAGCCAGATTTTAGTAAGGTCACTGAACCAAGCTTGGTATTGGACGCGTTGAGTCAGGCATTCTTCTCGTTATCACTGGGAGTAGGGACCATGATGGTCTACGGGTCGTACATCAGTAAATCGGAAAATTTACCGAAACTCGGCGCCACGGTTGCCTGCATGGATATTGGTATTGCTGTACTCGCCGGAATGCTAGTTATACCGGCAATGTATGTAGCACAACACAACGGCGTAGTGATTTACGACGAGGCCGGAAATTTAATTGAAAGTGGCCGACTGATATTTAACGTGCTGCCTTCTTTGTTCGAGACCATGGGCGCGGCGGGTAACATTGTATCGCTATTGTTCTTCGTATTAATGAGCATTGCCGCGTTAACCTCATCGATTTCGATGCTTGAAGTACCTGTTGCGTATGCCAACGATAGTCTAGGCTTGTCGCGTAAAAAAGCCGCTTGGTATGTTGGTATCGCCATTTTGGCGTTCAGCGTGTTGATCGTTTTTAATATGGACCTATTATTCGATGGCGTGGTTAACTTCGCGACGCAGTTTAGCGAGCCATTGATTGGCATTCTGTTCTGTTTCTTCGTAGGCTGGGTATGGAAGCGTGACACCCTATTAGGAGAGCTCAAGGAAGGGTGCCCAGAAATGCAAGAGTCGTTTTTCTGGAAAGTCTGGCCGGCTTACGTACGTTTTATCTGCCCTACGGCTGTACTAGCGCTGCTGGTCAGAAGCTTTATTTAGATCGAATAAAAAAGCTCGGAGTGATTTCACTCCGAGCTTTTTTCCATGATATTGTCCACAGCTTGCCTGAGCTATCAGTTACGACTAAAACCTAAGCACCGTGATAGCGTTAAGCTTCCGAAGGCGGACTAGTTAGCTTCAAACTCTGAGCTATTTTCAAACGTAGTTTCAAACGTAGTTTTGACCTACCGACTGGTTAAATCTATTCAGTTTTCTCGCCAGTTGGCGTAATGATTTTTCAGTTGTTTCCCAGTCAATACAACCATCTGTTATAGATTGTCCATATACTAGTTTAGATTTGTCATCGGTCAATTTTTGATTGCCCGCCTGTAAGTGACTTTCCAGCATTACACCGATAATACTTTGATTTCCTTCAAGAATTTGCTGTGAAATATTGTCAAGCACCAGCGGTTGCAATTCTGGATCTTTGCTTGAGTTAGCATGGCTGCAGTCAATCATCACGTTTACCGGTAGCTTCGATGCGCGTAATTCACGCTCAGTTAGCCGCACGTTAACCGAATCATAGTTCGGTTTACCGCCACCGCCACGCAAGACTATATGCGAGTACTGGTTGCCTGATGAATGAACAATAGAAACCTTGCCTTCTCCATCTATGCCTAAAAATCTGTGGCCATTGCTGACTGACTGAAGTGCGTTGATCGCGACTTCCAAGCCTCCGTCGGTGCCATTCTTAAAACCAATTGGCACTGATAAGCCACTCGCCATTTCTCGGTGGGTCTGTGATTCGGTGGTGCGCGCACCGATTGCCGACCAGCTAATCAAATCTTGCATGTACTGTGGTGAAATCGGATCTAGTGCTTCGTTGGCAATTGGCAAGCCTAATTGGTTAATCTTGATCATTAACTCACGGCCTAGCGACATGCCCTTTTCGATCTGAAAACTCCCATCTAAAAACGGATCATTGATTAGGCCTTTCCATCCAACTGTGGTTCTCGGTTTTTCAAAGTAGACGCGCATGACAATGAATAGATCTTCTTTTAAATCGCAGGCTAGCTTAGCCAATCGTTCAGCGTATTCAATTGCGGCCTTAGTATCGTGCACCGAGCATGGGCCGACGATCACAACAAGACGTTTGTCTTTGCGGTCTAGTATGTCTCTTAAGGTTTTACGGCTGGCCTCAACATGTTTGGCAACCTGCGCATCTACCGGGAATTTTTGTTTGAATTGCTGTGGCGTCACCAAGCGTTCTAGGCTGGTAATATTAGTATTTTCGAGGCTCATGCTACTGATTTATTCTATAGTGTCGGTTGTATAACTTAACTATTTAAACATAGATTACGTCATGATGGCAGTATCAGGTTTATTTGTAGCGAGATAATTTAAATTGTTGGCAATGAAGATACCAATCGATGCTTGGTGTGGTTATCATCAGGTCGTAATCAAGGCCTTAGATCAGGCGCATCGTCGCTTGTATCACCGTCAAATTTAGGTCCTCAAGCGTTGCGAGAAAAACTCAGTTTTAAATCCAGTTTTAAACTAGTTTGGTGAGTTTGCAGACCTAAGAGGCCCATATTAAAACAGTAATAGTAGAGAGTAATGGTAGTTAGAAGAACGATAGGCGCTGGTGATATTTCGACAATGACAAGAATGCTCAAATGCTTAATAAGAGGGGCTGCTTATAGCGGCTTGTTATTGGGCATTTCTCAGGCGCCCCTAGCGGCCCCAACGTTGTCGAGGCCAGTTGCTAATTACACGCTGCAATGTGACGAAACGTTTTCGTGCCCTGAGTCATTACTACCTCGTGTGGGTTTTTGGATCGAGGTGTTCAGCCGGTGGGATACGGGTACCGCCATTTTTCATGACAAAGAAAACCCGCACCGAGTGTACTCAACCTTGCAGAGGAAACGGGGTTGTCGTAGTAGCCGAAAAGGCGACTCGATCAGTAAAGAACGAAAGCGCCTTAAGCGTAATTTATCTGCTTTGTCACAGAAGCTTAGCAGCGGTAGTGGACTATCTGAATCCCAGGCACGCCTGTATGCGTCGTTCAAAGGGGCCTCGGCTCAAGAGGTTCAAGCCGCCTCGGAGCGAGTTCGGTGCCAGTCCGGTAACAAAGACCGCATGCGCGAGGCCCTGACGCAGTTTCATGTATATCGGCCGACTATTTTAGCTGCTTTAGAATCTAAAAACTTGACTCCTGAACTTCAATATTTACCATTTGTTGAATCGGCCTTTAATCCTGATGCTTTATCGCACGTTGGTGCCGCGGGACTATGGCAAATCATGCCGAGCACAGGCCGCTCTCTTGGCCTTACTGTTGACAGCAAGGTTGACGAGCGGTATGACCCTCGGGCGGCAACCTATGCCGCGGCCAAATATTTTCGTGACAGTGTCGATACTTTAAGTGAGGCTGCCTTTGAAAATGGCGGCACGGTCAGTGCAAAAGATCTAAATCCATTTGTCATAACGTCTTATAACTATGGTGTGCGCGGTATGCAGCGTGCGATCAAGCAAGTAGGTTTGGATTATGAACGATTACTGCTCGAATATAAGTCGCCGAGCTTCCAAACTGCGGTAAAGAATTTTTACGCGAGTTTTTTGGCGGCGCGCCACGTTGCCAAAAATTCGGATCAATTTTTCGGTGTCGTTGCGCCCGATGATACTCGACGGTTTACGTCGTTTAATACGCTGATACTCGCGCGGCCAACATCGGCAAAACGTATTAGTAGTGAGCTCGGCATCAATAGTGATGAGCTAAAGATACTCAACCCTGCACTGAAACGTATTATCTGGCAACACAAGGCGTTGATACCCAAGAGCTACAGCATGAAATTACCCTATAGGGAGCAAGGGTGGGCAGCGTCAATAGCAAAGATGGATCAGTTACCTAAAGAAACAGAGAAGCCAGGCTTTGTATGGCACAAGGTCAGAAAAGGACAGACGGCGTGTGGCATAGCTGAGAAATATAGAGCCTCATGCAGCGCATTGCGCAAGCTGAATAAGCTGAATCGTAGGGCGGTTATTTATGTTGGCCGGCGACTCAAGGTGCCGTCTAGGTCCGGTGGTATAAGTGTCGCTTCTATTGCGTCTAATGGCACAAATGCATCAGGCCTAACGGCTACCACGAGTGTTTCGAACTCGGCAACAACTACCAGCAACAGTAGCTCAAGTTTGCAGCGTTATAAGATCCGGCGTGGTGACACATCATGCTCTATCGCTAAACGATCCGGCATGCGATGTGGTGAGTTTTTAGCTATTAATGGATTGCGCCGTAGCAGTGTTATTCAAATCGGCCAATTTGTTATGGTGTCATCTAAGAACAGTTGGCATGTCGTTCGGTCTGGCCAGTCTGCCTGCGGTATTGCCGAAAGTTATCGAGTTCAATGCAGCTTACTGCTCGATGCGAACCGGTTAACAGGACGCGCAAACATCCACGTTGGCCAACGTTTGAGAATTCCATCACAACGTTATTAACCTCCGTCGGTAAGTTAACACCCAGCATAAGTTATTAACGCCCGAGCCCAATGTGACACCGCGACGTCATTTAAATCGCAGCGCTTAGCGGTCTAGAACTGGTTGACGCATGAGTTAATGAGCAGTCTGTTGAATTGCTGCTATGAATGTCGAGTAATCGTCAATTGGAGTAGGCTTTTCGAAGATACGTTGTTAGACTGCCGACGAAAATAATAGGCACAGCGAAGGTTGTCGCTTGTTCTCGTCCAACACACGAGGCAGTGGTGTGGTTTCATCGAAACGTGAAACCCCATACTAAAGCGGCGGACAACGTAATAATGAGTGCCAAGACAATTGAACGATAACCACTTTTCACGAAAGAGTGAGGCTTGTTCATAAATGTAACCCAATAACGCGTTGATTATGACCACGAAAAATCAAGAATTGACAGCATGGGTGTCAGACGTTGCTAAGCACACACAGCCACAAAAAGTTGTGTGGTGTGATGGCAGCGAAGAAGAGTATCAACAGATCGTAGATCTGATGTTGAACGACGGCTCACTGTCGTCGTTAAACTCTGACACGCACCCAGATTGCTACTTACATCTCTCCGACCCGCAAGATGTTGCTCGAGTCGAACACTTAACCTTCATTTGCTCCGATGACCCGGCAACGGTCGGCGACAACAATAACTGGATGCCAGTTGCTGACGCTAAAGAGAAAATGAATGACCTCTATCAAGACTGCATGAAGGGACGTACTATGTACGTAATTCCCTATTGTATGGGGCCAATTGACTCTCCCTATTCACGTTGTGGCGTTGAAATTACTGACAGCCCATACGTGGTCATCAATATGAAATTGATGACGCGAATGGGCACAAAAGCGTTGTCGCGGATTGAAGCTGAAGGCTCATTTGTCAAAGGCCTGCACTCTATAGGTGAACTTGACCCCGACCGCCGCTTTATTATGCATTTTCCAGAAGAACTCAGCATCATGAGTTATGGCTCAGGCTACGGCGGTAATGCTTTGTTAGGTAAGAAATGTCATGCCTTACGTATTGCTAGCTGGCAGGCGCGTAAAGAAGGCTGGCTAGCCGAGCATATGCTTATTTTAGGCTTAGAAAGTCCAGAAGGCGAGACGCATTATATTGCCGCCGCTTTCCCATCGGCTTGCGGTAAGACGAATCTAGCCATGCTGATTCCGCCCGAGAAATATAAGGACTGGAAGGTCTGGACTCTTGGTGACGATATCGCTTGGCTACACAAGGATACGACGGGGCTAATGCGCGCGATTAATCCAGAAGCAGGCTACTTTGGTGTTGTCCCAGGTACCAACGCCAAGACAAATCGAAACGCGTACGACATGATCCAGCAAAACACTATCTTTACTAATGTCGGCACTACCGCCGATAACCAGCCTTGGTGGGAAGATAAAAAGGTAGGTCAGCCAGAAACCGATTGGAAGGGCAATGACTACGATGCTAATGCTGGGCCAGCCGCTCACCCTAATTCGCGTTTTACTGTTTCGGCAACTGAAAATAAAGCGTACTCAAGCTTGGCTGAAGCGGCCGAAGGTGTGCCGATTACGGCTATCGTCTTTGGTGGTCGCCGACGTGAGCTTGCACCATTGGTGTATCAAGCTAAGTCATGGGAACATGGCGTTATGATCGGTGCTGGCGTGGCCTCTGAGACCACTGCTGCGGCCACGGGACAAGTGGGCATCGTTCGTCGTGACCCAATGGCAATGAAGCCGTTTTGCGGTTACAACTTCGCCGACTACTGGGCTCATTGGCTTAGTTTTGCTGAACGTACAGGTACTTTGCCGAAAATATTCCATGTTAATTGGTTTCGCCAAGATGACGACGGAAAATTTCTATGGCCAGGTTTCGGTGAGAATTTACGTGTTTTGCAGTGGATTATTAAACGCTGTAAGGGAGAGGTTGGCGCCAACGAAACGGCAATAGGTTATTTACCCTGTGACGATGATATTGATATCGAAGGTTTGGATATAGACCCGGCCGTGTGGCAGTCGTTAATAACGATTGACGATCAACAATGGCGTCAAGAAATGGACGAATTTGGTGAATATCTAGAGAGTTATGGCGATCGTTTGCCTGATAAGCTACGTGAGCAACACCAGCAAGTTAGAGCGGCGTTGGGCTAAGTTAAGCCGCTCGAGCATTAATAAAAAAGGCGATCACCCTGGGGTGATCGCCTTTTTTATTAATGCATAACTTTATACTCTATGCATTATTTTACTTAGATTTAAACGCTTTCACGGCTGAATTAAATTCGTTAGCAACTTGGTTCAGTTCTTCAAATGCCGCATTATCTGCCGCGTTGATGATCGCCTTTTGCTCTTGAAAATTGGCTGCTACTGGATCGATAGCGGCCTCTTCTGCGGTTAGGCAATCGCGATAATCAAAAAACTTTTTTTCAAATGCTTTGTATGCACGTTGGGCCGCTACCAGTTCATCTTCACTCGCCACATTACCATCGGGAATGATCGGTGCTGCTGGTGCATTGCATTGTGCAAGTGCATTGCTAGATAGGCCAAGTGCCAAAGTGCAGGCAATTAAAGTTTTAGAAAATCGGATCATAATGCCTCCATGGGCGGGTAATTTTTCTTTTGCTGAAGTGAGACTTCACTACGTGATTTTAGCTAGCCGGAGGCATTTGTCAAACCGAGTTAGCTAGACGTAATTTTCGACTAGTAATTAACGGTTTGATATAAAAAAGCCCACACTCAGTGCAGGCTTTAGTCTATCAAACCGTTATTTAAACGAAGCTCAGGGCTGTTATTTAAACGAAGCTCAGGGCTCTTAATTAAAAGAAGCTCAGGGCTGCTATTTGCAAACAGCTCAGGCAGTTATTTGAATATAGTGGTTTGCGGAGCAGATAGCGCTCCGTCTTGAGATGAGAACCAAGCCGAGAGTGCTTTGATCTCACCTATGCTTAGACTTGCTGCCTGACCCGACATAATAATGTTTTGACGATCGCCAGAGCGGTAATCTTTTAGCGCCTGTGTTAAGTAGCTCTTATATTGACCAGCGAGCTTAGGAAAAGCGCTCTGGGCGCCATCGCCAGTCTTACCATGACACGCTGCGCAGGAAGCGGCGGCTTTTTCGCCGATTCTCAATTCAGCTTCGCTGACCAGACTTGGCCGTGAGTTGCCCTCCATTTGCGAGAAAAATTCGGCTATGTCGGCGATATTCTCATCGCTAAGATTGGATGCCTGCGCTTGCATTGTTTTGTGACCGCGGGTCTTATCTTTATACGCGCCCAACGAGCTAATGATGTATTCGGCGTGCTGTCCGCCAATCATTGGAATCGAGTAAACCGGCCCAGGGTTACGTAAGCCCGGTGCGCCGTGACAGCCTAGGCAAGTCTGCGCTAATTTCTCGCCGTTAGCGGCGTCAGCTGCATTCGCGACTTGAGCGCTTGAAAACGAAGTTGCGAGCACGATTGTGGCGCAGGCGGCGATAGTATTACGGATATTCTTCAACATAGATTCAACACGCTAGTTTGTGGTAAAAGTGACCAGCCTAATTAGCCCAGTATTTTCTAATGACTATTACATACCTAATTGTATCTAACGGGTATCTACATAGGTGTGAATATAATAAGCATTGTGGGCCTTAGAAATTCTATGCGGACTTTAAGGAAGGTTGCCTACAAACTCAAGTCATTTTGCCAATAATTTGTATTTTCTTATGAAATATCGGCGTATAGAGGCGATACAAATCTCAGCAGTGCGATTGATTGAAAACTTGGATACAATACGAGCTTGATTAAACCTTCGTTACGGAGACTGTGGTGGATACTAAACTGCACTATATGCAACCATTAGCTTTAGACGCCGCTGGGCCAGAGTTAAGTGGCGATTGTTATGCCGCCGTCGATTTGGGCTCAAACAGCTTTCACTTAGTTATTTCTCGCTATAATCATGGCGAGTTCACCGTCATCGATCGTCAGCGTGAAGTTGTGCGTTTGGCCGCCGGTCTTGACGAAAAAAACCATCTATCAGAAGAAGTTGCTGAGCGTGCCTTACGTTGTTTGAAAGAATTTGGTCAGCTGTTAGCTAGTTTGCCAGCCGAGAATATTCGCGCGGTAGGCACAAATGCTTTACGGCGTTTGCATGGCAAGAATAAGTTTCTCGAGCGAGCTGAGTTCGCTTTAGGCCATAGTATTGAAATCATTGCTGGTCGAGAGGAAGCACGGCTAATCTATCTGGGCGTTTCGAAGTGGTCATCCAGTCAAGATGAGTCACGCTTAGTAATCGATATCGGCGGCGGCAGTACCGAAATAATCGCCGGCAAGGGCGATACCGCACATTGCCGAGAAAGTCTCGAGGTAGGTTGCGTTGTATTAAGCAAAGAGTTTTTCGCAGATGGTGAGTTAACAACAAAACGTTTCGATAAAGCAAGGTTAGCTGCCGAACTAGCAATTCAGCCGGTGGTCAGCCAATTTCGAATGCAGGGCTGGAACCAAGTAATCGGCTGCTCTGGCACCATGAAGTCGATGGCTTTAGCGATGACCGCCAGCGGATGGTCAACCGATACGATTCGCAAAGATGGCTTGCACCACCTGTTGGAGCTAGCGGTATCCGCTGAACACCTAGATAATTTGGTGGTTCCAGGAGTCAGCCGTGATCGACTGCCGGTGTTCGCCGGTGGCCTATCGATTTTGATCGCCTTGTTCGACCTGTTTGATATTCAGGAAATGTCGGTCTCAGATATCGCGCTGCGAGAAGGGGTTCTTTACGACTTGGTTGGCCGTTCGTCGGCTGAAGATATTCGTGATGTTACGGTGTCAGCAATGCTAAGCCGCTGGGACGTTGATGCTCTTCATGGTGATAAAGTAGCCGATACGGCGGCGATGATTTATCAGCAGGTCGTCGGCTCATGGGATATTAGAGATAGCTTGTTTCAAAGCAGCTTGCAATGGTCGGCTCAACTGCATGAAGTCGGGTTGCAGATTAGTCATGATGGTTATCACCAGCACGGCGCTTACGTGCTCGCTAACGCTGATATGGCTGGCTTTGCCAAGCGTGGCCAGCTTTTGCTGGCGGCGTTAATCCTGGTCATAGACGCAAGTTCCCATTAAGCATGTTTGAATCATTGCCATCAACATTGGTGACTCCGGCAAAGAGAATCGCAGTATTGTTGCGTATCTCAGTATTGCTGCATCGTGGCCGAGGCTCAAGCTTAGAAACACAAGTGCAGGCCGAGGCAGATGGACAATGTTTAAATCTGACATTTGATGACGGTTGGTTGGCATCGCACCCCTTGACTAAGGCTGATCTCAAACAAGAAAGCTCTTGGCTAAAATCTATCGGGATCAAGCTCAGCTTTGCCTAACGTATAAAAACCTGAATTCAAGCTCGTGCTATGAGTAAGCTGCTTCGTGAAATTGATCAACAACTCTACTGTTTTGATCAAAAACACAACGGTACAATTTAAACTTAACGAGAAAATAAATAAGGACAAAGAACGTTGGTTCTGGGCCTTTGCCGCTAATTTTAGTCAATTATTATTCTGTTACTCAGGCGTTATTGAATCTCCGATTAGGTAACAGAGCGGGTAAACAATTAAAGTTAAAATGCAAATTGACCAGAGAACCAAATTATAATATGGGTTTAATATTAAAGATTGCTGCTGGAATTATTATTGGCTTGTTGTTTGTTCAGATATTGATTCTTAAATACGTGAGTTATGAGGGGGAGCGACTAACAGAGAAGCTCGTTCTTACTAGCCAGCTTCGTATGAAGTCAACTATTCTGATGAATTCTGTGCACCTTTTTTATAAAAAGAACAACAGATTGCCCAAAGATATATCAGATTTAAATTGTGGTGACACACTATGTGCGACAGCAGAAATAAATTCGGTTTTTTATGTTAAGCATGATATGGAATGGATGGTAATTGAGCCATACATTGCATCAAGGAAAGTTAGATTTCACTGTAAGTCGACTCTTGTTGACTATAGCGACGTGCGGTTTCAACACTGTATCAAAATTAATAAACCCGAAATCCCTCTTTTTTGGTTGAAGCAAAAGAGTCACAATTGATTTCTATTGACAGAGGTTAAGCTATTACAATGACTGCTTAAGGGCAAACTCCCGCCTTTTTACTGCACCGATTTTTGCGAGGCAGTTGTCTATGGGGCACTCAAGGCCGACATTCAACACTCGTATATGTTGGTCATTTTTGGCCTAATAGTTGATATTCATGAAGTCTATCCTGACTCTGTTTTAGATCATTTTTTGAGGAGCGGGGTTTAATGACTTCTAAAACGAATATGCCTAAATTGTTTGATCTAACGGAATATAAATATTAGTGAAAATATGCTTTTGACGAAGTTGAAAGTTGTCATCAATAATACGAGCATTTTTAATTCGATCTATTCGGAACACTCGTGGTGACAATCGAAGATGATCCCAAGCCAGGATATACCATATAGGCCAGTTCAGTAATATATAGTGCGCTTCAACCACCCGAAGT
>JAESTB010000246.1 GCA_016763815.1 Arenicella sp. | reverse complement strand
CTAGAGATACAGCCAGCCGACCCTGATAGCGGAAAGCAGGGCTTAAAAATCTCGGCAAGCCGTTTTGGGTCAATCAACGGTATTAAGGCTGATGCCAACAGCAAACCTCAGGCATTATGTTTTCATTGCCTAGAAGCGATTCCTAAATACGGCAACCTAACAGCTGAACTCGATGGGCGCCTAGAGCCTATGTGCTGTATTGGCTGTAAAGCGGCCGCTGAATTTATCAGCCAACGCGGCCTTATGAGGTTTTACCAGCACCGTGATCGCCTTGATAAGCAGGATTTCTTCGCCGATGTAGCCAATGATTTCGGCGATTCAATAGCCTCTGTCAATGACACGTCGAAATGGCTGTTTTTAGATTCGCCGACCTTGGCCTCGGCTTATGTTGATCAACGCGCCGGCGGTAGTCGAGAGCTAACACTATTAGTCGATGGTTTGTATTGCAGTAGTTGTACATGGTTGATTGAGCGAGCCTTGAACGGCATCTCCAATAGCCTTGAATTTCAAGCCGATGTTGACTCTCGAAGAGTGCGTATTTTAGTCGCCGACCCGTTACTAACGCTATCCAGTATTGTCAACACTATCGCTCAGCTTGGTTACCAACCGTCGCCGTGTAAGATCGGTGATTTTTCATCGCTTCAGCAGTTGGCGAAACAGCAGGGCAACAACGCCATTAAGCGCATTGTGGTCGCAGGCTTCGGCATGATGCAAGTTATGACCTATGCAACCGCTGGCTACTTCGCTAATACGGCGGAGTTGGCAAGCATGAATCCTGAGCTAGAACGTTTCTTTTTATTGGTCAGTATGTTGCTTACTACGGTGGTGGTTTTCTATTCTGGTAAGCCATTTTTTGATAATGCATTAAGTGATCTTAGTAATCGACATTTAGGCATGGATGTACCAATTTCACTTGCAATTGCAGGAGCGTATTTCCCCAGTGTATACCTAGTCCTAAGCGGTACTAGCTCGCATGTGTACTTTGATTCTGCCGTCATGTTCGTTTTCTTTCTTTCTGTCGGTCGCTACATCGAAATGCGCGCAAGACATAAACTCTCGGGTTCAGGCATGGATGTGCAAGCGTTACTTCCGAGCTCAATAGAAGTGCACAGATCTCAAGGCTCTCAAATGGTCGCCACATTGATAACCCCGGTTGACGTTGTTTCTGGCGATCAGGTTCAACTCAGGCAAGGTGATACTATTCCGTTTGATGCAAAGATTATCGGCGGTGCCGGGCAGTTTGATGAGTCTTTGCTTACCGGTGAGGCGCTTGCGATTAATAAATGCGTGGGGAGTTTGGTGTCAGCGGGTAGTAAATTGCTGAGCGGCATCGTTGTGCTTGAGTCGATCGGTTGTTGGTCAACATCGTCGATTGTCAAAGTGCAATACGCGATACAATCGGCTGAGCGCTCAAGCCTACAAGAGCAACAACAAAGTCGCCTCATTGCTCGCTATTTTGTGCTGACGGTATTACTGCTAACCGTCATTGTCGCCATTACATGGTTGTTCATCGCTCCTGAAAGAGTTTTTGAAATCTGCCTGGCTATGTTGATCGCAATGTGCCCCTGCGCTTTTGCACTAGCCAGCCCCGTTGGCCGCAGTGCGGCGACCCATGCATTGCGGCGTAAAGGTGTTCTGTTAACCAATAACGAGGCACTGAATTCGATACTAAACGTTACTCGCTGGTGTTTTGATATAACAGGCACACTAACGCGCGGCCGCCCGTCAATTTATAAAGTTAGCCTGCTGAGTACGGCTAGTGAACGTCAATGTTTAGAGATTGTCGCGTGTTTAGAGAAAGGCGCTGACCATGTGCTATCAACCGCATTTAATGATATTCACACCGCGCTTACCGCGACGGATTTTATCCAGCAAGTTGGTCAAGGAGTAACCGCTACGGTTGACGGAGATGTTTATCGAGTGGGTAAACGAAGTTGGGTGCTTGAGTCCTTGCCTAACAATGCTCAAGGCCTCGATTTGAAAACCACCTCGAGTAGGTCGGAGTTGTTACTTGCTGATGCTAATGAGGTGTTAGCCATTATTCAGCTGCAGGATGAGACAAGACCGTCGGCCAGCGCATTTTTATCTACCCTCAGAAGCGAAAAAATCAGTGCAAAGAGCAGTCAAAAGCTTAGTCATGATAGTCACTCTATGAGCCTATCATTGTTAAGCGGTGATCATCTGTCGTCGGTAGCGGCCTTGGCTAAGGAATTAGCTATCACAGACTTTAAAGCCGGCTTGTTGCCGTCAGATAAAGTTGATCAAATTCGCCATTATCAAGCTCAAGGTGAAGTAGTGGCTATGGTCGGTGACGGTATTAACGACGCGCCGGTATTAGCCGCGGCTGAGCTGAGTATCGCGATGGCGTCTGGCAGTGAGCTTGCTTTGAATAACGCTGACGTGGTGTTGCTCAGTGGCAACTTAAATAATTTAGCTAGCCTGATTGCGATTGCTAAAAAAGCATCGATGATTACCAAACAGAATTTACTTTGGGCGCTGATATATAACGCGATTGCGTTACCGCTAGCCGCCACTGGGGGCTTGACTCCATGGATAGCCGCATTAGGCATGTCACTCAGTTCGGTATTGGTTGTATTGAATGCCTTGCGCATTAATTACAGCGAAATTTCAAATAGCACTGGGTTTTAATAGGAGGCAATTAATGGAAATAATTTACTTACTGATTCCGTTGAGTTTAGTACTGCTTGGGGTCGCGATCTGGGCCTTTTTTTGGGCTATCAAAAGTGGTCAATTTGATGACTTAGATTCGCCCGCCTTATCCGTTTTAGATGATCCAGAAGAGCATAATAATGAATTGTCCGAGTGAATAGTAAATGACATTTCTATCAGCCCTAATATTAGGTTTGCTTGCCGGTGCGCATTGCGCAGGTATGTGCGGAGGTTTGCAAATGGCGATGCAAGCCGGTGGCCCACAAGAAGTAACACTCAGGTCGCGAAAAGAGGCATTGATTCACCTTTTGCTAATGAATTTTGGGCGTATTATCACCTATGTTTTTGCCGGAGTTTTTTTTACTTCTATCGGCTACGCTACGCTCAATGGGCTGAATATAACAAATAGCGCTCGGTGGTTGAGAATCGCAACAGGCGGGATAATATTTCTCATTGGCTTGCAAATACTGTTAGGGAGGAATAGACCATTACAGCTAATCGAACCCCTGGGTGCCGCTATCTGGCGCCCCGTGAGTAAGTTAATTAATCATACAAGTAATCGCAAAAGCCAATCGCTAATTACCGGTTTAGCGTGGGGGTTCTTACCCTGCGGTCTAGTGTATAGCGTCTTGCTTGCTACCGTGTTCTCCAACGATGTTTCAGCGTCAGCATTGACCATGTTGGGTTTTGGCTTAGGAACTATGCCATCCTTGGTGTTTACTGGGTTGCTTTATAAACGGTTTAAAGAAACGATTAGTAATCGCTCGTTTCAATGGGTCGGGGGCTTATTTTTTATGCTTGGTGGTTCACTGATATTAAGTGCGCCATATTGGGTTAATAGAGATTTCATGTACGACTACCCAGAGTTATTGAACTTGGCTTTTTGTGTGACTTGATAAACCCTTGTTAAGGTTCGCGGGTTCTTGAGCATCTATGTCGAAAAGTTGCGACTGATTATCACAGTCGGCCATAAAGCTTTTGCTATTGAGTCTCATCGTCTCACTAATGAACTGATCAACCGGTGAGTTCATTGATGCGTTGTTGACGTCATCATTGTTCTCCAAACTCAATCCTTTGAGCGTTAATACTCGCAAGTGAAATTTTTGATTACAATGATCTAAATGGGTGCCCATTTCTCCGTTTAATAAAATAGCTTAAGTGGGGATTGGTGGCTGTGCCTAAGAATAAGGGGGGCGCAGGTTCGAGTCCTGCCTTGTGCACCGTTAAAAATAGCGGAATCAATAAATTGAATTGGTTTCGTTATTTTTATGTCGGCCGTTTTTATTCACAGATTTCCGTTAATCTCACAGATGTTCGTTCTCATGCCCGAGTTAGCACCTGAGTCGGGGCGTTTTGGCATTGCTTTCGGGCCTTGGTAGCGCCTTAATGGTAAATGTTGCGACTTGATCTGATGGTTCGGATTGCCAAGTTAGACTATATCTGACAATGGCGGTAAGATCGCAACCCAAAGTGAACACTCG
>JAESTB010000245.1 GCA_016763815.1 Arenicella sp. | reverse complement strand
TTAGCGGTTAACTTATCTTGCGTATCGACGCATTTAACCGCGACATCGCGGCCCAGCTCAGTATCTCGCGCCAGATAAACCACACTCATACCGCCACGGCCTAGTTCACGTACTAACTTGTATCGACCGAGTGACTCCAATTGCGTAAGAGGTGTATTCATTGTTTGCGGGGCTAGCGTTCCTCTACGCCTTCTTTGTAGATTTTAACGTTGTTTATGTTAGCTCGTAGCGCACCGCGGCGGCGCTCGATTAATTTTGAACGTCCAGTGATTAATGGTAGGGCGGCGGCAACCTGTTTACGTGATCGAAAAATTTGGATGTTCATATGTGTTTCTTCTAAACCAAGCTGTTTCATCAATAGTTGGCTATCGAGCCAGCCTAAATCGTTAGCCTGTTCTGCGCGGTGGCGCAGCAAGTACAGCAGAAGGTAGTGATGCGAACGCTCGCCGAGATCAATCTCAAGCCCATTGTCAATCAAGGTAAGATTAGTATTTTCTTCGTTTTGGCTGAGGTCAAAGCGGAACACAATGTCGTTTAAGTTACGTTGCTTTGGGTTGAATTCGGTAGTCGCGTCATCGTCGGCGATGAGTAAAAAAGCCCACTCTGAACCACCGATTCTGATCGAATCGCCGTGTTGGTAAGGGCCCGACTCAATGCCTTGTTCTACTCGCTCAGCAAACCATTGGTGGCGATCTGGGCAGAGGTGTAATGCTAACTCTGGCTGCTCTTCATTTGGCAATAAAATACTTTCACTAATTTGGATCGTTTCAGTCGGCGATGCTTGGTTGATCAGCATCGGTACTGGCGCATCGAGGTTGTTAATCGTTAGCGTTACCTCGCCGGTGCCAGCCAAGTCAATAGTGTCTCCAAGTTTCAAAATCACTGGCTTCTGCGCCGCTATGATTTTATTGTTGAGCTTTAGACCATTTTTCGAAACATCCTTAAGCAGCCAATTCGGTTCTCTCCATTCGATCACGGCATGAAATTTTGAGATATATGAGTAATCCAATACTGTGTCCACAGACCCCTTACGACGACCAAATGTATGATAGTCGCGCAGATACTTTAACCCACAATGATTCGGGCTTTTGAAATCAAAAGATGCCACGGTTTCCCTCTACTACTTGGTATAGGTTGGGCCATAGCCTGAACGCGGATGAAGCAGATTAGGTATAGCTCAGTTAGCACGTATCTACAAACTTGGGTTTAAGCCGTATTGATACGTTGAGTTCAGCAACTAATTTCAGCCGCTAATTTAGCAACTAAAGGATAAATAGATTTGGCTCAGATAGCCAGTGCAATGCTAGGGTTAAACATCCGCTTGTTACCGCATTATTTGAAAACCTATGTTAATTTGTCTAAAGTGAGGCTGCCGTAAGATTGGAAATAATTTATATTGTACCCACGTGATAATTTTGTCGCTGTTGTCCGCAGAATGCGTATCCACCTTAAAGGGTAATTTAACAATGTTTTCTTCATCTATTATAAAACCTATTTTGCAAAAATTTAAAGTCCTACCCTCGTTGATCATAATTGCTTTGTTGAGTGCTTGTACGTCGTTGTCAAGTCAGCACCCTAGAGTTGATCTGCCCGCTGAGCTAGGTAGGGTTTCGATGCAACAGGTGGGACATTTTCCTCCCATCTTTAGGCCACAGTTTTATGGTCATATCGCTAAATTAGTCAATCAGGCTGGGGAAACTGTATTTTTTGATGGCAACTACAGTGCTAATGATATCGAGACTTTTTATCTGGACCTACGCCCAGGTGAGTATCAGCTAAAAGCGCAATGCGAAGCAATTGGTAGTGGTACCAGAGGCTACCCAACTATTTGGGAGGTTGGTTCTAGGATAGCAATTAATGCCGGTGAAATTGTTACGCTAGGCTGTGAACAGTATAAACAAGCTGAGGGCCAAACAACTTATTCGGCCGGCCAAAGACAAGTTAGTAGCCATGGCTATGCGGTCAGATTAGTGACCTTATCAATCGAAGTAGAAGATCGCTGATAACTAGACATCTTATGAAAAGGAAACCTTAGAAAAGGAAACCTTAGAAAAGGAAACCTTAGAAAAGGAAACCTTAGAAGAAAGGGGTAAACCTAATCGAATGACCTAATGCTGGGGCGGGTGTATCAGCCGTGTGTTCACTTGATCAGCATTGATACTTCGGTGGTAGTGATCGGCTCGGTAGTTAAATGGCTAAACACCCGAGCTCGGACGCTGTGTTTACCAATTTTCACTGGCCATTGGTAGCGAGCTGACTTGGTCGATGCGACTACCTGTCCGTTGACATACCAATCCACCTTTTGAACATCCTTATCATCATTCAGCTTGAATTCTATCGCCTCTAGGTGATCCGGTATTCGAGGGTCTCTGGCGACTAACATTTGATCAATTGGGTATGCTAGTTGATAGTTCTTTTCGGCTACTTTTTCCCCTGGTACTATTTTATCCGCCGCTACCGCACTGGCTCTGAACCATTCATCTCGAGTTGCGCAGCCTTCATCAACATTGGGGCCGCCGTCGATACAGACCTTGCTGCGAACCAGTGTGCGACTTAAATACAAGGGTCGAGTTTCGGTATTCCTGTTCAGTTCAGAAAACATGGACCGTAACACCAGCGCCGGCCCATTTGAGCCGGTGACTGTATCCATCAGCTCGTTGTCCAAATTGCCCATCCATATTCCGACCACATAGCGATGGTTATAGCCCACCACCCATGCGTCTCGGTAATCATTTGAGGTGCCAGTTTTTACCGCTGTTTGTACTGGGAGCTGTAGTTGCCTCCGTGGCCGAACTCTAATGAGCGGGCGTTGGGATCAGACAGTATATTGCCGATGATCGAGCTTACTTCAGGGCTAAACACCGGTTCTTTCGCTTGGTCGGCGTGATCAGCAGTAACGCGAAGAGCTTGATACACACCGCGCCTAGCCAGTGACGCATAAGCGGCGACTAAGGAATACAAGTTGATCTCAGCGTTACCCAGCGCGATGCCATTGCCATAATCAACCGAAGTTAAGTCTAGGTCTTGAATGCCTAATTTATTGAGGGTCTCAATCAGTGGGTCGACACCGACGAATTGTGCGGCGCGGATGGCTGGAATATTGAGCGAATTGCCCAGTGCTTTGCGTAATGATAATGGACCATAATAGGTATTGCTATAATTGCGGTATGAATGAACTCCCTGGCCTACGGCCTCTTTGAGCGGGCTATCGTCAATCATGGTTGCGGCGGTCCAGCCTTTTTCCATTGCTAATGCGTAGACGAATGGTTTTAGGGTCGAACCAGGTTGCCGTTTGACCAACACCGTATCGTAGTCAGCGCCACTCTTATCGTCACTTTCGCCTACCGCCCAAACCAAAACTTCGTTACTTTGGTGGTCTACCACCAGCATGCTGGCGTTGGCGACTTGTCGCTTGCTCAAATTCTTAAGGCGTTGGTTCAATAGACTCTGTGCAACGCGTTGAAAGTTGCTGTCTAGCGTGGTCTTAATTGTATGCTGGTTGTCCTCGCTATGACGATAGCCGCTATGACGATATATGTAGTTTGAGAAGTGCGACACATTAAGCAGCTCATCAGGTTTGCT
>JAESTB010000244.1 GCA_016763815.1 Arenicella sp. | reverse complement strand
GTCTGGGTCGAGGGCCATGCGAGAGTGCGCGATAAGCGGCTACAGAACGCAGACGTAAATCAAATCTTAAGTAACGCCGCCCAATGGGGCGAGAGAATCAGCAACCATGACTGACACCGCTAAAGCGACAGCTAATGTCGACCCGAATGAAATTAAAAAATTCGAAGATCTTGCCTCTCGTTGGTGGGACCCCGAAAGTGAATTTAGACCACTGCACGAGATCAACCCGCTACGAACTGAATACATCAACCTGCATTCCCCGGTAAAGAATAAGAAGTTACTGGATGTAGGCTGCGGCGGTGGTCTAGTCAGTGAAGCCATGTCAGCTCTTGGCGCAGAAGTTACCGGCATTGATATGGGTGAGGCGCCGTTAAGCGTTGCTGAACTGCATTTGCTAGAGACGGGTGAAACAGTAGAATATATGAAAATTACGGCCGAAGAATTAGCCGAACAACGACCAGAGCAATATGACGTCGTCACTTGCTTAGAGATGCTTGAGCACGTACCAAACCCAGCATTGGTAATAGAAGCATGTGCAAAAATGGTTAAACCTGGTGGTGATGTCTATTTTTCTACTATCAACCGTAACCCCAAGGCATGGCTATTTGCCATTGTCGGTGCTGAATATGTGCTTAATATGCTGCCCAAGGGTACCCATGAGTATGACAAGTTGATCAAACCATCAGAGCTAAGCCAGTACGCCCGCCAATCAGGCTTGGAAATGCAACGCATGATTGGCCTGCATTATAACCCTCTCACTAAGGTGTATAAGTTGGCTCCGGGTGTTGATGTCAATTACATGATTCATTGCACCAAATCTATTTAACAAAAGAGTTTTTAACATGCGATTACGAGCGGTCTTATTAGACTTAGATGGAACACTGGTTGATACTGCCCCCGACATGGTTGGCTCGCTAAATAGGGTACTAAAATGCCACAGCAAGCAAGCAGTCGACGTTGACCAAGCAGGAAAACTGGTTTCTAACGGAGGCAAAGCCCTGATCGAGTTTGGCTTCGGTGACTCTATTGGCAAAGGCGATATACCCGACGTCGAACAGCTAGTACAGCAATTTTTAGCCGACTATAAACAAAATGTCGCCAATGACAGTTTTATTTACGACGGAATGTACGAGGTCTTAGAATATTGTGAAAGTAATGCGTTAAAATGGGGCATTATCACCAATAAGCCGTTGCATTTAGCCAAAGATCTACTTGAGAGCTTGGGCTTACTCAAGCGCTGCGCGATACTATTGGGCGGTGACAGCCTGCCGGTCAAAAAGCCAGACCCAGTGCCGATGTTGCACACCTGTATGGTACTCAGCTTAGCGCCAAGCGAATGCTTGTATGTTGGCGACCACTTACGCGATATTCAAGCCGGTAATGCGGCCGGAATGGATACCGCAAGCGCGCTATGGGGTTACATTTCCGACACGGAGAAGCCCGAAGAGTGGGGTGCCAACTTCATGTTGACTACGCCTAATGGCTTGCTAAATTTAGTTAAAGAAAAGCACTTAGCCGCTTGAAGTTTTGCAGTCTTATCGACATCATAGCGCGGCCATGCAAAGCCGCGCGGCTATGCGAACTGTAATTACAACCCAGAAAACTCGACGCTAAACACCATGACTGCAATCGATTGGCAAGATTACCAAGCTAAGTCTCAAGACTTCAAAGACAAAATCATCATGATCACCGGCGCTGCCGATGGCATAGGCCGTGCGGTCACCATAGCGCTGGCGGAGCAAGGAGCCGTGGTTCTTATGCTCGACAAAAAAGCTCGCCATTTGGAGAAATTGTTTGACGACATTGTGGCCAGGGGCTATGCCGAACCGATCATCCTACCGGTCGACCTAATGGATGTAACGCCGGAATCGGCCACCGAGTTAGCGCAAGCGGTTTATGACGACATCGGTCAACTGGATGGTCTATTACATAACGCAGCTGACCTTGGTTCACCCAGCCCGTTAGATCAATACGATATGGAATATTGGAATTCGGTAATGCACACCAATTTGCAAGCGCCCTACTTCTTAACGCGCGCTTTACTGCCATTGCTAAAGCAAGACCATACCACCAACATATTGTTTACATCGGCCGACGTCGGTCGCCAAGCCGAAGCATATTGGGGTGCGTATAGCATTGCCTACGCTGGCTTAGAAGCACAAATGACGATCTGGGCTGAGGAGTTGGAGAACATTTCTAATATCAAAGTTAACTCGATCGACCCCGGCGCAGTAAGAACCAGTTTCAGACGGCGGTCTCATCCAGGTGAGAGCCAAGAATCATTGCCGACGCCACAAAGTATTGCCCAAGCATATTTAAAAGTGCTCTCGGGCGAGCACGATTTTCATAACGCCAAGCTAGTAGTTTAGCTAAACCTCAGCAGTCCTGAGCTTAGACTATAGCTGCAATCTTGCTTGCTTCTCTAACCTGCAAGCCTACGCATCTCACTGTCACCCTACGCACCTCACTGTCACCCTGAGCGCAGCCGAAGGGTCTGGGTCAAAAAGTGTGAAATACAAATAAGTTCGGAGATCATTCATAGAGATGCTTTGACTGCGCTCCGCAGCGACAACCTGCGCTTGGGATATGAACGAGGTATACCCGAGGTTGGGCGCTAATTTCTACGTAAAAAACTTGGCAATTTAGAGCCAAATTTAATCAAGAAATAGCTAATAGGGTCTTTCTTGAGCCCTAACTTTCGAAGCGCTAAATAAGACTCCCAATTACCCTTTACCATCGATTCAATACTGTTGTTGGTGACGCCACCCAAACGCATTCTCACCCATAGCTTAGGAATATACCGACTAGTGATCGAGTGTAACTCGAAAGCCCTTACACAAAACTCTAAGTCTGCTTGATAACGCAGGTCAGTATTAAAGTTACCAACACGATCATACACTCTCCGCTTTAGATATAAGGTAGGGTGAGCGGGCATCCAGCCGTTGAAACAAAGGCCCTTTCGATAATCTCGTGAGCGCCAAAAACGGGTCACTTGCGCAAGGTCATTCTGCTTTACGTACACCAGATCAGCATAGCAAGCATCTAACTCCAGATCGGCATGGGCGGCTACAACCTGCGAAATAATGCTCTCATCTTGTAAGATATCGTCCGCATTAAGTAGGCCTACTACCTCACCAGTCGCAAGCTTGAGACCTTTATTCATGGCATCGTAAATGCCCTCGTCAGGTTCACTTACCAGCTTAGCAACTCGACCAGAATTTGCTTGAATAACCCTTAACGTTCCATCACTTGAAGCGCCATCGACAACGATATGCTCAATATCTGAGTGAGTTTGCGATGCGACCGATCTCAACGCATCACCGATGGTGTGCTCAGCATTGAACACCACCGTAATAATTGAGACTTTCATAAAAAATTTCTAGCGCTTACGAGGCCTTGTAGAGGCACGCGTCGAGCTAGACGAAGAGCTAGCTTCCGACGGCCGACTTTTACCTTTCTGTGGCGCTTTTTTGCGAGTCGGCTTGTGTGCTGACCTCGGTCCTGCTTTGTGTTCGCCTCGAGGTTTTGCTCGGCTATCACTGCCAGTATCACCACGGATTGATGAGCGATCACTCGATGATCGATCACTCGATTGAACTCTAGGTCGGCGCACTTTAGACGCTGAGCGAGGTGCACCAGAGGAATACAACTGGCTTACAAACTGGTCCTGAATACCAACCGACGCAACTAATTTTTCCAATTGCATTGGTGCTATCTTAACGTGTTTACCGCGTTTTATTTCACGCGTTAGCTTGATCGTGCCATAGCGTATTCGTTTGAGGCGTGAGACGGTGTGGCCTACCGCATCCCACATTCGTCTAACTTCACGATAGCGCCCTTCCTTAATAACCACTTTATACCAATGATTAGTGCCTTCATCAGCCATATCAGAAGCAAGTACACGTTCAAATTTTGCCGGCGTTCCGTCAATGTCGACGCCTTCGCGGGTAAGCTTATTAATTGTCTCTTGACTCGCCGCGCCTCGAACTCTTACCAAGTATTCACGCTCTAACCCGGTCGACGGATGCATAAGCTTGTTGGCTAATTCGCCATTATTGGTCAGCAAAATCAAACCGCTGGTATTAATGTCAAGACGACCAACTGATACCCATCGACCACCGGGAATGCCGGGTAAGTTATCAAAGATTGTCGGCCGACCTTTAGGGTCTTTACGGGTGCAAATTTCACCCTCAGGCTTATGATAAATAAGTGCTTTAATCTGCTCACCGCCAACATCGCTGAGGCTCATGATATTGCCATCTACCAAAATCCGGTCGGACGCACTGCCGCGGTCACCAAGCTTTGCTCGCTTTCCGTTGACGGTCACACGCCCATCAGTAATCCAGGTTTCTATCTCACGTCGAGAACCCATACCCGCATGGGCCAGCAGTTTTTGTAATTTATCACTCATCGGGATCTAACACGTTTTTTGGGTTCTCAATATCTGAATCTTGCAGCGCGCTTAAGCCGCTTTCAAGGGTGTAATCATCGCTGGATTCTAACTCATCGTCGATCTCAGGATGAAGCTCTATAACGTCAGCCTTTTCACTTAGCTCGTCTTTGCGCCTAGCGGCTTCGTCGTTGTCTTGAACGCCATCCATAGGCAGCGTTAAGTTCATGTCTTTAGCGATTTCGCCTAACGCGCGTTTGTCCATTAATTCGGGCAACTCGCGCAAACTGGTCATACTAAAATACTCAAGAAAACCCTGAGTTGTGCCAAATAATGCTGGCCGCCCTGGCACGTCGCGATGACCAATCTGGGCTACCCAATTTCGTTCTTCTAAGGTGCGAATTGTGTCACTACTAACACCGACCCCGCGAATTTCTTCAATGTCACCGCGAGTCACCGGTTGCCGGTAAGCAATAATCGATAGCGTCTCCAGTAACGCGCGCGAATACCGAGGAGTTTTATTACCGCCCAGTTTTCTCAACCACGGCGAGTATTTTTCTTTAGTTTGATACCGCCATCCAGTGCCAATGCGACGCAACTCAATACCTCGATGTTCACACTTTTGTTGCAGACCTGTAATCACATTTTGAATATCAACCTTGCCAGGCTGCGCATCATCGGGAAACATCGCAATGATATGCTTAATACCTAATGGAGACTTGGAGGAATAGAGCGCAGCTTCGATAATATTTTCCAGTTCGCTATCAACGGGGGCATAATTATCGATGTCCTCGCTTTCGTCATTTTTATGAGTGCGCAAATCAACACTCAATTGATCCGCCTCGGCGTGTTGTTGCATGCTCAAATCTTTTTCTTTCATGGTATCTAAATTAACAAAACCTTAAGTCTTGTTTTAAGCCGCTCGCTTTATATGTATCGGTGCCAATGGCTCTGTTTGCACGACTATCAACATATCGTCACGGAATAACTCTAGCAGCGCGATAAACGAGACCACGACGCCCAAACGCCCTTCGGCCACGCTGAATAACTCGCCAAAGCTTACATACTCTTTTTCTTGTAGTAATTGCAAGATTTTAGTCATTCGCTCACGTAACGACAAGGTATCTCGCGAGACAAACATGTGTTTATTTGCATCGGCGCGATCAACAATGGATTGAAACGCCTTCACCAACTGGTCCAAGCTTACCTGCGCCTTGACCTCCGGTGGGTGTAGATCATCAAACAATACCTCAGATTTAAAGATGTCCCGATCCAGACGTGGACGGTCATCCATCTGATTGGCCGCTTCGCTAAAACGTTCATATTCCTGTAGGCGGCGAATTAACGCCGCCATCGGGTCTTCCTCGTCGTCTAACTCACTCTTTGGTTTTGGCAACAACATACGAGACTTAATCTCACCCAACAGCGCCGCCATTACTAGGTATTCCGCGGCCAAATCTAAATTAGCGACACGCATTATCTCGACGTAACCCATATATTGGCGAGTAATGTCGGCAACCGGGATATTTAGTATATTGAGATTCTGTTTGCGAATAAGGTACAACAATAAATCAAGTGGCCCTTCAAAACTCTCAAGCACGACCTCAAGCGCGTCTGGCGGTATGTATAGATCTTGCGGCCACTCATTCATGACCTCGCCCATCACTACAGCTCGCATTACCTCACTATGCTTAGCCTCTTTGGCCGCCAGCTCGGCATCAACTATATCGATATGCTCGTCTACGACTTCAGTAGCCGATTGACTGGTATCGATCTCATTCGCTTGATCACCGTCTGGTTGTTCAAGTTTGTCGTTTTGATTATCGTCGCTCATGTTATTAATTATTCAGCTTTACTATTAAAAGCTTAGCTTTAATAGTAGTCCAAATTCATGGTCGAGCGAACTTGCTCCATCGTTTCGTTAGCCGTATCTCGGGCTTTTTCACAGCCATCGGCAATGATAGACCGCACCAACGTCGGGTCTTCAATATACGGCTGAGCCCGCTCGGAAATCTCAACTTGCTCTTTCAACAAAGACTCTATTAATGGTTGCTTACAATCGACACAGCCAATGCTGGCACTACGACAGCCTGCTTCGACCCACGCCTTTGTATCAGTTGACGAATAAATATGAT
>JAESTB010000243.1 GCA_016763815.1 Arenicella sp. | reverse complement strand
GCTAGCGAACGGCCATTGGCTGCAAATGGAAAGAATCCGGTTTTGTAATTGATACCACGTTCTTTGGCTTGTTCTTCATTAATACCAACCCAAGCTATTTCAGGGTGTGTATAGATAACCCAAGGAATGTTATCGTGATTCATATGCGGCTTTTGCCCAGCCAGAATCTCGGCGACGAACACGCCTTCTTCTGAGCCTTTATGCGCTAACATTGGGCCTTTAACAGCGTCGCCAATGGCGTATACACCGGCAATATTGGTTTCACAGCGATCATTAACGTCGACCCGACCACGTTGGTCGAGCTTTAAGCCAGCTTCATCGGCGGCAATATCTTTAGTGCTGGCTTTACGGCCAACAGCGACAATCAACTTGTCGAACGTTTCAGTATGTTCTTCGCCTTTAAGTGTATACGTGACCTTAACGCTTTTCTTGGCAACTTTGGTGGCGGTAACCATCGCGCCGAGTTTGATATCCATGCCTTGGACTTTGGTAAATGCACGCAGTGCTTCGCGCGATAGTTGTTTGTCTACCGGTGCCAAGAATGTGTCCATGGCTTCGAGAATTGTTACCTCAGATCCTAGACGATTCCAAACGCTGCCTAACTCAAGACCGATTACACCCGCGCCGATCACACCAAGTTTTTTTGGAACAGCGTTGATGTCTAATGCACCAGCGTTATCCAAAATAAGCAGGTTATCTACCGCCGCTACCGGAATATCGATTGGCTCTGAACCGACCGCTAAAATGATGTTGTCAGCCGTGTAGGTTTTTGATTCGCCATTTAAGCTAACTTCAACCTGTTTATCGGCCAGCAACTTTCCGTGACCATGCAATGATGTGATTTTATTCGCCTTAAATAATCCAGCGATGCCACTGGTAAGATTCTTAACGATGTTGTCTTTGCGGGCGATCATTTTGGGAACGTCAACCGACACCTTGCCGACCGATATACCGTGATGCTCAAATTCATGCGAGGCTTGTGCTACTTTTTCCGAAGAATCTAGCAGAGCCTTGGATGGAATGCAGCCAACGTTTAAGCAAGTTCCGCCGAGCGATGGCTTGCCGTCTGCGTCAACCCATTTATCAACACAGGCGGTGTTAAAACCAAGTTGTGCGCAACGAATAGCGGCTACATAGCCAGCAGGGCCAGCGCCGACCACGATTACGTCGAATTTATCAGACATCTTTCTTCTCTATTTAAAATTCAATTTAAAACTGAGCCGCGATGCTGAAAAAGCACCACTGGCCCTAGCTGTAAACAGCTCTAAAAAATCGTTTACAGCTCCAACAAAAGTCGAGCAGGGTCTTCTAAGCATTCCTTAATGGTACGCAAGAACAGCACTGACTCAGAACCATCAATTATTCGGTGATCGTAAGTTAACGCTAGGTACATCATGGGGCGAATAACAACCTCACCATTTTCGGCAATGGGTCTATCTTCAATACGATGCATGCCAAGAATTGCACTCTGTGGAGGGTTCACAATCGGCGTCGACATCATTGATCCGAACGTACCGCCATTGGATATAGTGAAAGTACCACCGATCAAGTCGTCCATGGTCAGCTTGCCATCTTTAGCCTTCTGACCAAGCTGGCCAATGTTTTTTTCAATGCCAGCGAAACTAAGCTGGTCGACATCACGTAGAACCGGCACCACTAAGCCTCGAGGAGACGAAGCGGCAATACCGACATCGTAAAAATCGTGATAGACAATATCATTGCCTTCGATCGATGCGTTTACCGCTGGGAAGCGTTTTAGGGCTTCGATCGCGGCCTTAACGAAGAACGACATGAAGCCAAGGCGGGTGCCATGTTTTTTCTCGAACAGCTCTTTGTATTGCTTGCGAAGATCCATCACTGCTTGCATGTTAACGTCGTTGAACGTGGTTAACATCTCCTGTGTGTCTTGGGCTTCTTTTAAACGGCGCGCGATGGTTGTGCGTAAGCGCGTCATTGGCACCCTGCGTTCGTTACGTTCACCGGCTTGAGGTGTCTTAACCTCAGCCGCTGGAGTGTCTTTCGCCGCCGACTTATCTTTAGCCGCAGGCGCTGCGTTTAATGCGTTTTGCACATCTTCTTTAAGCAATCGACCGTTCTTACCACTGCCGGTAATCTTGCTGGCATCTAAATTATTCTCAGCCAACATTTTACGAACTGCTGGGCTCAACTTGTCGGCATCGTCTGTGTTCGCGTCGGACGTCTCTTGTGGGGCAGGCTCCTCGGCTTTAGGTGCTGTGGCGCCTTCTTCGATGATCGCGATAACGTCTTGCTCACCAACGGTGGCACCTTCTTCGACACGAAGTTCTTTGATTACGCCATCAACAGTAGCGGGCACTTCTAGCACGACTTTTTCGGTCTCGATGTCGACTAGATTGTCGTCAATACTTACCTCATCACCAACTTTAACGTGCCATACGGCAACAATCGCATCGGCGACAGATTCTGGAAGAATGGGAACTTTTACTTCGACTGACATAAGGTTTGCTCCTGCAAATGGTTAGAGTGCAGCTTCATTGTTTAATTTGATTAAGTTCGACAATTTTTATTCTATTGTTTCGACAATTTTTGTATCATTTTCGTCAAGCGGAGACAGGGCGGCTTGAACAAGGGTGGCTTGTTGCTCTCGATGAACCGCTAGATAACCAGCCGCTGGCGACGCTGATGCCTTGCGACCAGCATAAAGCACGGTCTGTTTGTCTTCAACGCAGACTTTAAAGTGATGCATGATTTGGTACCATGCACCTTGGTTCTTTGGTTCTTCTTGGCACCATACTACTTCGTTGGCATTTGGGTAACGCTTTAGTTCTCTGACCACCGAGTCGCGAGGAAAGGGGTAGAGCTGTTCGACACGGCAAATAGCGATATCTTTGATTTTCTCTTCACGGCGTTGCTCGAGTAGATCAGAATAGACCTTACCAGCACAGACGACTACGCGTTTAACATCTTTGTCGGCCAGTTTATCGATTTCAGCAATAACCGTTTGAAATTCGCCACTGTGCAGCTCTTCAAGTGAAGAGGTAGATAGTTTATGTCGCAGCAAACTCTTTGGCGTCATAACGATTAACGGCTTTCTGTAAGGACGAAGCATCTGTCGACGAATCATATGAAACATCTGCGCTGGCGTACTTGGGTAGCAGACTTGCATATTGTGCTGCGCGCAGAGTTGTAGATAGCGTTCTAGGCGAGCCGATGAGTGTTCTGGGCCTTGGCCTTCATAACCATGCGGTAAGAACATCGTTAAGCCGCTTAGGCGACCCCATTTATCTTCACCACTGGAAATAAATTGATCTATCACCACTTGAGCTCCATTGGCGAAATCGCCAAATTGAGCTTCCCAGATGACCATTGTTTTAGGGTTAGAACAAGAATATCCGTACTCAAACGCTAAAACCGCTTCTTCTGACAATAGCGAGTTAATGACGTTAAAATCAGGCTGTTTATCTTTAATATTGCGCAGCGGAATGTGGACGTCGCGGTTAATTGTATTGTAGAGGGTTGCGTGGCGGTGGAAGAAAGTGCCACGGCCGGAATCTTGCCCTGATAACCGCACTGCAAAGTTTTCGTCTAACAAGGTTGCATAAGCTAAATTTTCAGCCATACCCCAGTCTAAGGCGAGCTCACCGTCTTTCATTTTCCTGCGGTCTTGCATGATCTTTTTAGTTCGAGCATGCAAATCAAAGTCTTCAGGTATGTCGAGTAAGCGCTCGGCTAAGAAGTCTAGGCGTTTAACATTGAAGCTGGTTTTAGTCGGCTGATCCCATTTGATATTATAGTAGGGCGACCAATCGATAGTATGGTCTCCTTGCTGAACCTCAACAAACTCTGGCACTACGCGTTCTCCGGCCACCATTGAGGCTCGGTAGTCAGCATTCATTTTCTTTTCGTCTTCGGCGGTTATGATATTTTCTTCAATTAAACGCTGAGCATATAGTCGCCGAGTTGTCGGTAGTGCCTTGATGTTTTTGTACATTACAGGTTGCGTAACCGACGGCTCATCTGACTCGTTATGGCCATGGCGTCGGTAGCAAACTAAGTCAATAACAACGTCTTTGCGGAACTTTTGACGGAATTCGAAGGCCAGTTTTGTGGCAAATACCACCGCCTCAGGATCATCGCCATTGACGTGAAAGATCGGTGCGCCAACCATTTTTGCAATCTCTGTACAATAGGGCGTCGATCGGGTGTCATCAGGGTGACTGGTAGTGAAACCAATTTGATTATTGATAACGATGTGTACTGTGCCGCCGGTACTATAACCACGACAACCGGACATTTGGAATGTTTCCATTACCACGCCTTGGCCAGCAAATGCCGCGTCGCCATGGATTGAAATGGGCAATACGGTGCTACCGGTTGAATCGTCACGGCGCTCCTGCCGGGCGCGTACTGAGCCCTCGACTACCGGGCTAACGATTTCCAGATGAGACGGATTAAAGGCTAGTGATAAATGTACCGTGCCACCTTTAGTTTGAATGTCAGATGAAAAACCTTGGTGATATTTTACATCGCCACTTGCGGCTAACGCAATGACGTCGAATTTGCCTTCAAATTCAGAAAACAAATTACTCGGGGTTTTGCCCAGAGTATTGACTAATACGTTTAGGCGGCCGCGATGAGCCATGCCGATAACGAATTCTTTAATGCCCTCTGTACCACCTTGTTGAATGATGTGGTCCAGCATTGGGATAAGACTTTCGGCGCCTTCTAACG
>JAESTB010000242.1 GCA_016763815.1 Arenicella sp. | reverse complement strand
AGCTTAATTTTTTAAGCTCGCTCGATTACTAAACTTCGCGGTCGATTCTAACATGCCCGCATTCAAATATTGCTAGACTGATGGAAACTAAGAGAGCCATAAAATGATAAATAAACGTGCAGTAATTCAAGTTTCATTGGTATTAGCATGCGCGGTAGGCATCTGGTTTTTACGCCCACAGGATGTCGAAGGCCATTATGGTTTTTGGTCACTGCTACCGGCGGTGCTCACCATCATTACCTGCTTTCTTACTCGCAACGTATTGTTGGCACTATTATTCGGCGTATTTGCGGGCGGCTTAGTCACGGGTCAACTGAATATAATTAAGGCCTTTTTAATACCCAGCCTTGGCAGTGAAAACTACGCGCAGATGTTATTGGTCTACCTATGGGCCTTGGGCAGTTTATTAGGCTTGTGGAACCGCAACGGAGGCGCGCGCTATTTTGCTGAAAAACTTGCTAAGCGATTTGTTAATTCACGCACCTCCGCTAAAGTTTTCACCTGGTGCATGGGCGTTTTATTTCATCAAGGAGGCACTATTAGTACGGTACTTACTGGCACAACAGTGAAACCTATTTCTGACAAACATGGTGTTGCACACGAAGAATTAGCCTATGTTGTTGATTCAACCGCGTCACCGATTGCCACCATTATCCCGTTCAATGTTTGGCCGATTTACATCGCTGGCCTGATTACCATTGAGCCACTAAGTGCAGTAATCTCGAACAAAGAAGACGCAATTAAGATGTTTCTCTACGCGATACCTTTTAATTTTTACGCTTGGATTGCGGTCAGCATGACCTTACTATTTTCACTTGGTCGCCTACCCTTGTTCGGCACCCCGATGGCTAAAGTTATTGAACGAGTCACCACCTCAGGAGAACTCGATGCAGCCGGCTCGCAGCCGATGGTGTCATCAGAGCTTACTGAGTCAAACTTACCCGAGGGATATACCGCCTCTGTAGTCGACTTCTTAGTGCCGATCTTGGTGCTACTTGGCTTTTGTATCATTCCATTGGCGACTGGCGGCAGCCCGCTGGTATTCGAGGGCTTTGGTGCGGCTGTGGTTGCCGCCTTCACCACTAGTATTATTCGTGGGATGGAAGTTTCGACCGCCTTCGACGCCATGGTGCAGGGCATCAAGGGCGTTACCATTGGAGCGATTGTTCTCGGCTTAGCGGTAACCTTAGCCGCCGTTTCATCAGCGCTGGGTACCGCTGACTTCGTAATTCAAAGCACCTCGGGATTTCTAATCAGCTGGCCATATGTTTTGCCTAGTCTATTACTCTTTATTTGCATGTTCGTGGCATTTTCAATTGGCTCTTCGTGGGGCACTTATGCAGTAATGTTCCCAATCGCCTTACCACTGGCACTCGTGCTATCTCAAGACCCAACCTATTTACTGCTGTGTTTCGGTGCGATTATGGGCGGTGCGGTATTTGGTGACCAATGCTCCCCCATATCCGACACAACGATATTGTCATCTCTCGCCTGCGGCTCAGACTTAATGGATCACGTTAATACCCAACTGCCTTTGGCTCTAATCGCCGCAGGTCTCTCGGCAGTGGTCTATCTATTAATTAGCTTTATTGTTCTGTATTAAGCTACAACTTTATTAAGCTACAACTTTGCTAATGTAAGCATACTTAGTTTTTGAGGAACTCAGCATAGGCCTCAATTGTCACTTCATCGCCGACTAAGGGAACAAATTTACCCATGCCAAAGTCGGAACGAGAGAAAGCCCCTTTAGCTGAAAACCCAAGCGTGTATTTGCCGGTTAAAATATTACTCGCCCCACCGTGAAAAATCACGGTAACGGAAATTGGTTTTTGCTCGCCCCGCCAGTCCAGCACGCCGCTGAATTCGAATTCCGTATCGCTAATGGGGCGAACTGAGCGGCTTACAAACTTAACCTGTGGAAATTCGGCCTGGCGGAACCAAGCCCGGCCCATCAAATCATCTTTCAAATCGCGATCGTTGATATCCAAAGAGTCAATCTCAATAATAGCGCTGAGCCGCGCTGCCGCAATGTTCTGCGGGTCAAATTCAAGTGAGGCATCGAATTGATTGAATCGCCCAACGTAAGTAGATAAACCCAAATGTTGAATCTTGAATAATAACGTGGCATGGCTTGAGTCTAAGGAGTACTGCCCAGCCTTGAGTTTGACCACATCAGTCTCTACTTTCGGCGTTATTAAAGACACGCAAGCCGAGAGTAAACCGCTGGTTAAGAGTGTTAATAGGATTATCTTTTTCATTCGCAGCCTCCAGATTTATTGCCAAAAAAGTTCAGTGTCGATTTTGTTGAAATCAGGTATGCCAGACCGCCAATTACGATGGTCGGAATTGCAGCGTAAAACTGCGTAGGGTCATTGACGGCTGAGAGCGCCGCAAACATCACGGTACAAACAACAAAAATAATCGGTGCCCACGGATACCAAACTGACGTAGGCCGCTCGCGCAAACGCCAATGCCGAACGAAAAGACTCGTGACCGCTAACGCTAAGCATAGAGAGAGTGTGAAGCCGAGATACGACAATAAACTCCGTAAATCAGCGATTAGAACTAACATCACTGCAGTCGTCACCTGAAGCAAGATCGACATTCTAGGCGGCAAGCCGGCCCTGGCAGCAAACAGCCTGGGTAACGCGCCGTCTTCGGCCATCTTTGAATACACTCGCGGCCCGGCTAATACCATCGCGGTAATCGAGGTCAATAAAGAGATAGCAATTACCACCTCTACGACTCGGCGAGCGGCAACACCGCCCATAGCCTGAGCAGATACGGCGGCAATATCAGCTTGGCCGACTAGGATTTCATACGGCGCGCCATAAATCATGATGGCATTAATAGCAACGCAAAGCAGCATCGTCAGCAGCGTGCCTATAACCATGCCTCTAGGGACATTTTTTTTACTATTAGCGACTTCGCCAGCGACATAAGCGGCTGCATTGAAACCTGAGTAACTCAATGAAATCCAGACCAGGCTATTGGCAAACGCGAAAATACTGAACGCGGCAATGGGTCTCGCATCGGCCACTGGCAAACTCGGTACGGTGGCGAATTTCCATGCTGACCAAATGATGATTGCAAACAACACCAATAGCATCATCGCGACAATGGCCTCATGGGTTTTAGCGCCCGACTTAGTACGTACGATATGCACAGAACCAGCCACCATGATCACGCTTATCGCCAACAGATCTTTAGGCAATGATTGCAATTGCGGAAATGCGGCAAAGCTGTAGGTTTCGAAGGCAAGCGCGGCAAATGCTATCGCGCCTGGAAAGCCTGCTAAAAGAGAAATCCAACCGGCGACGAAGCCAGCTAAAGGGTGAATAGAGCGAGAGAGGTAAAGGTACTCGCCGCCAGATTCACTGATGCCTTGCACCAACATACCGTAACTCAAAGCCCCCATTAGCGCGATTAGGCCAGCAACAACCCACGCTAGTAATACCCATTCTCGCGACCCAAGATCGGCTAACGCGAAACCAGAGGTTGTGTAAATTCCGGCACCAACCGCATTACCCACAACTAAAGCGACTAATGTCCAAACGCTAAACGAGTAGACTTTAGTCATCGATACTAGAGCAATCAGCTAACATTTTTCGCATATGCTCAACTCCTAAGCTGTTCATCAAGGCAATGTTATCGAGCGGAATCTGATCAGTATCTGGGTGTTCATCAACAGCCCAGTCTAAACTAGACTCGCGCAAAATGTGCAACATAGGGTAAGGCGCACGATTGGTATAATTTTCGGCGTCATCGCGGTCAGTTCCAGCAAAACGATAATCAGGGTGAAAGCTGGCTATCTGAAACACGCCGTCGAGATTCATCTTTTCAAGTAAGGAATCAGCAAAGCCAAGAAAATCATTGAAGTGCTCAAACTCTGCCAATGCAGTGGGCAAGATAAGCAAGCTAGTTTCGATTTCTTGCTGTTTGCTTAAGACCAATAGCTCTTCAATCAGGTCAGTAACAATGTCTCGCTCGCTCTCAGCAAAAGATGTTTTAAAACGGATACTGTTTTTTTCATGTTCTCGTTGCGCAAATGGGCATAAATTCAAATCGATAACGATAGACGTAAGCCAATTATTAACTTGCCTTTCAACGCCTTTGCTACCAATACCTTTAGTAGGTAGATCAACTTCGGGGCTATTTTTTTTCACAATTAGCTTTATTAATTTTATCGGTTACGCGTGTCAGCCGCGATTCTAATGCAGGCAAACCAGCGCCGAAGGCCAGTGTAAATCAATCAATGAGTTCAGCATAATTGTTGTCACTATTGCTCTCACTAGGCTAGGGCTTAATCGATCTCACGCAATGACTGAAGCGGCGGTACGGTAATAATATCTTTACTTCGCAATAAGCCCAACGCAGTGATCAATATAACTCCCGAAAACAAACCTAAGAGCCATAAATTAGGATGCCATTGCGTCGCCATATTAAATATATTTCGCTGCACGAAAAACAATACTATTTCTGCGCCGCAACTGGCTATCAAGCCAGCTATAGCTCCCAACGTTGCAAACTCAATCGTCAACGCGCCAAGAATTATTTTCTTAGAGCTGCCTAAGGTGCGTAAAATCGCATTCTCGCGTAAACGTTCATCGTAAGAAACGCCAATAGCGGCAAACAAAACCAGTACCCCGCAAATAAGAACCAAGAACAGGATAAGTTCTAGCCCTTGCGTAACTCGATCAATCACATCTCTAATGCGGGCTATCACGTCTCCCAGTTCAAGCACCACCGTGGTCGGATACTGCTTGACCATTTTGTTAACGAAGGGCGCTTGCTTGGTAAGCACGCCACGACTGACCTCTTTGGTATTTACGGCTCGCACCGCCGTGACCCAATTAGGAGCATATCGATCTAGCGCTCCAGGGTAGAACACCACATAGAAGTTGGGGTTCATACTCTGCCAATCTACCGACCTAATGCTGGCAAGTGT
>JAESTB010000241.1 GCA_016763815.1 Arenicella sp. | reverse complement strand
GGACATAGTTGTATGCCGAGAGTGGCTCACTAGCAAACCGCACCATTCGTAATCGACTCATTTATACGTCTAGTAAGTATAAGTATGATCTTTATTCGTCGTTCAAAAGTAGCATGATAATAGGCACTAATGTCGTATTAGAACGCATTTGAATGCCCTTAGAACAATTGTTGCTGGCCGTTACTTCATTAGGCACAGCGACCAGGCAAACCCCAATGTAATACCCTTGATTTACAAGCGGAGATTGCACCACATTAACAATTGTTTCTGAAGTACCAGGACTAAGAGCACCAACAGCGCGAGACTCCATAAAGGTATCGGCCGAGTTAATAACTGAATCTGTCGATGTGTAGTAATGCAAAGTGGTCGCACTCGAAGACCCCGCACCAATGTTGCTAATAACCACCTTTAATGAAAACGGTACATTCTCTTGAATCTCGGGTTCAATGATTCGAGGGTTTAACGGTATAAGGTCAGGTTTTAAAACAGATACTTTCATATCTTCAACACCCCATTGCTCAAATGATGCGCCTTGCCAACCTGAGTCGGGTTGACGTTGCACAAACTCAATTTGGTTCACGCCGGGCAATAAAAATGGCCGCGTAATAACAAAATATTGTATCTGACTAAGCCCTGCCGATGAACCAACACTAAGGAAGCCAAGCGGAACACCGTTAATAAAAACTTGCGCTTCGTCGTCTCGATCTATACCCCATCCTTGCGCGGCAAATAGATAATCGTTTTGAACCGATGCCAGGCTAAAATTTGCCCGTAACCCGGTGTATCGTTTTGGGTTATGGTTGTAACCATATCGAGTCGCATTGTTAGAGCCTACGCTAAGCGTTACCGGGTCGATGTATTCAATGGAAATACCACGAATACCCCACACTGAATTTGTACCGGTATCGCTTGGTCTAAATTGAAAAGTATTCGAGCCACTAAGGAGCCTATTACGATTCACAATAAAGGAATAGCTACGCTCACCACCACCTGAGAAACTCTCTGTAGTTAGCAGGTCAGCGCCATTTATTTTTAGTGTTGTCGAATTTACCGAATCAGACTTAACGGTAAATTTTACTCGTACGTCGCGCGGTACTATCTTACCGTTATAGGTATTAGTCGTTGGTAGGTTTGATGAACCGAGATTAAAGTTAAAGGGTACTTGATTTACTTTGGGGCGTTGGTAAGCATTCCCAGACGGTACACTTGTGCCGGCTAACCGGTCGCCATTTGCCGGTAAATTTGGGAATATCGGTGGGGCTTTCAAGCAAGCACTATCTACTATCCCAGCTTCTACTTTTAAATTAGTAACACCCCACGTTTCACCGCCGCTTTTTTGTTTTAAAATAACTTCGTTATCTGTACCATCATTTTTCAAATCTTCGTTCGCGATACAAACCGATTGAGTAGAGCCAAGTTGATTAGAACCGGTGGTTTTTAAGAAGCCATAGGACGTGCCATTGACCAAAACCTGAACTTCATCAGCGGTGTCTATATCAAAAGGGCTCAACATGAATTTAAGTGTCGGTTGGCCAATAGTAGAAGATTGATGAATAGTCGTTGTTAGTCCATCTTTTTTAACAGTCGGTTGTAGCTGTTTATTTTGAGGTACCTCTATCGTTTCAAAATATGAAAGCACGCCGTTTTCATGACGACTCGTGCCGTAATTCCAACCATACTTAGTTACATCTTCGTAGTCATTAAATAGCGCTATAAAGTCAGAAAAAACAGAATCCACAACACTATTCTTTGCCGCATCCACATTAGCCTTAGTAATACAGTACTGCTTCGTGATATTCCCATACTGTCGAGAGCCACAATGTAAACTCCCAGTATTTCGCAACGCATTTAAAGCTTGAACGCTACTTATTGCAGGAGCAACCGTCCTAATATCAGCTAAGTAAGAAGCTATTCTAGGTGCTGCAAAAGAGACCCCTATATTTGAGCCTGTTGTAACCGGATGTCGTGCGTGATAATTCTCTACAAAATCCACGCCTGGCCCAAGCGCACCTTGGGCTACTTCTAGGTTAGATAAGCCCCCAACTGCAATAGTTGTCGATAGGCAGGCAGGAAAAGGTATTTGATCGTTATCTCGGGTAACATCACCACCGTTGCTTGGGTATACAACCGAATTATCCGTACCCGTTACGAAAGTTACGCCTCTATCACGTAACAACCTTATATATTTTGCATAGTTATTTAGTAACCCTGGGTCAGTACATTCGGGTGGTTATCACATGGAGTAGTATATCTATCAGAAATATCAGAAGTACCCACAGGGCTTCCCACAAACGCACTTATAGATATAACTTTAACGCCAAATAGAGAGCCTTCCGCAGCATCCCTTAAAGCGTCTACAGTAAAAGTGGCGCGACCTCCTTGATTAAGGTTTGTATAACGTTGGAACGAAGGCTCCCCCAACCCATCAAAACCAACTAAAGACTCATTATGAGCATGCCACTGCCTTACACTAGGTGGTGTATTAGCTGTTATGACTCCCGCTATTATCGTCTGATGATCACTAATATCTACAGGTACGCCAACATCCGGAATACCTGAACGTCCTTCGGCACCAAGTAGATGGCTACTATTTTGCGGTTGCCAAGTACGCAAAACACTGGCTCCCACTCCGTGCTGTACCGCTTGCGTGTCCTGACAAAGTGAAGCTATCAAATAGTTATAATAGAGGCGGTAGTTCTGATCTTCGATTGCTGCAAGCTCAGACTCCCGTATCTGCATGTCGTTAGAGTAACAACTCTCTCTTAAAATACGATTTTGACTCACAAGTGTGCTTCGATATCCTGGTTCTAGCCCGCCATCAATCACCATAATGTTCGCGCCTTCCGCTGATACAGACACCAACAAAATCACCAAAATAAATATTCTCATTTTAAGCCTCCTTGCTTAGAAAAACCGGCCTTTCTTTATCGAACGTACACGCTCATCTTTTTTCATTGTTAACACATGCTTTTTAGTAGTTGTCAGCAATATGTAATTGTTTGATTTGTACAACACTTGATACTCATAATCTGGCCAAGATGTTAAAAATTCCTTTATGAGTTGGTCACCATAATCATGAAGTTCTTTCAGGCTGCCACTGAAATTTCTAGGCTTTAGAAAACTTACTTGCACCAACATTGTTTCTTGACTCTCAAACTTAGTCATTAACTCGGCATATAGACCATTTTGAATAAATTCAGGGTCGTATATTTTTTGTACCTGACGCGGAATAATACGGCCAGTCGGAGTATGCATTGTTAAAAAGGAGTTCGCCGAATTGAGAGAGTCAATTACATGAAGGTCTACAATCTCATTTTGAGAAGCGAGTAAGTATGCTTCTTGTTGGTTTAGCATTCCCTCCACCCTCTGGAAGTGTTTATTTCCGTTGCCCTTAAAACCACTTTTAAAGGTTAGCTCCTTAGGCGGCTTACTATTTGAACCACTTAAAAGTGCTTCTGCTTTGTATTCACCATAGCTTTTTTCATCTGGAACGGTGTTAAAAAGCTTGGTTAAAAAACTTGGCTCGGGCTGGTTCATTTCGGCGGTCACATCCACCAAAATCATAACCGCTAAATCCTGAAACTCGCCTGAAAAAGCGTTTTCTACGCGACTAATAAGAAAGGCCTTGTATTCACCGCGTGGCATTTTCTTGATGTTGTCTGTTAGCTCTTTATATTTTGAATCTTCTTCGGCCTGTAGTGCGGCCAGAAAACCTAGTTTTTCTGGCTTCCCATCTTTGGCGGTAACGTCACTAGAAACAGCTAAAATAAAGGCGAGAATCAAAACGACACACCAAAAAATTTATTACTCAAAACTTCCATTAACAACTCCTAGTTATCTTTAAACGCTCTATCCAATGGCAATATAGATATTAACGATATTGCCACGCCTTTGTAAGTTTATTCGATTTAACATAATGGTTAAAATATAAATTATTTTTCGATGGCAAACTAGACGTCACAAGAGCTTTCGAGGTCCCCTAAGCTCACACATCGTCGAGATTCATGTAGACTCTTAAATTCAGCAGTTGTTAAGAACAAGTTCGACCTTGGAGAGACAATAATTATATGTACACCTTACTAACCTTCGCCCTTGCGGCCATCATGATTCTGGCACTGTCGATTGT
>JAESTB010000240.1 GCA_016763815.1 Arenicella sp. | reverse complement strand
CGGCATTAGCAACATCGACCTGTTCGATCCGAGCGGATATCCGTGTCAGGTTGCAGGGCAGGTCAAAGGCTTCGACCCTGTGAACTATATGCCAGCCAAAGAGGCTCGGAAAATGGATCGTTTCATTCAGCTCGGTATGGCGGCAAGTCTGGATGCGTTTAAAGATTCCGGGCTTGAAGTTACGCCAGAAAATGCTGAACGAATGGGTGTGTATATAGGCGCGGGTATCGGCGGTATCACTACCATAGAGAAAGCCACTCAGACCTTGCAAGAGAAAGGTGTTCGTCGCGTATCGCCATTTTTCGTACCGAGTTCAATCATAAATATGATCTCTGGTAACTTATCTATCACGCTTGGACTCAAGGGACCCAATCTATCAATGGTAACCGCGTGTACCTCGGCAACACATGCTATCGGCGACGCCGGTCGCTTAATCGAATATGGCGATGCAGATGTAATGATCGCCGGTGGCGCAGAAGCCGCAATCTCGCCAACGGCAATCGCTGGCTTCGGCAACGCTAGAGCGCTGTCATCTCGCGACTGTGACCCAACAAGAGCATCGTGTCCATGGGACCAAGAGCGCGATGGGTTTGTGATGGGCGAAGGCTCTGGTGTCTTAGTATTGGAGGAATATGAGCATGCCAAGGCACGTGGTGCCAAGATCTACGCTGAACTTGCTGGCTTTGGTATGAGCGGCGATGCACATCACATGACCTCTCCAAGCCCTGGCGGTGAAGGTGCCGCTCGTTGCATGGTAAACGCCATGCGCAATGCCTCAATTAACCCTGAAGATGTGCAGCATCTTAATGCTCACGGCACGTCAACTCAGTTGGGCGATGCGGCTGAAACGAACGCTACTAAACTTGCCTTTCCAAACAATGCTTACGACATAGCGGTAAGTTCAACCAAGTCTATGGTCGGTCACTTGCTGGGCGCCGCTGGTGGTGTTGAAGCGGTGTATACGATTATGGCATTGCACACACAAACCGCACCGCCAACAATCAACTTGCACAACCCGTCAGAAGGCTGCGATTTAGACTATGTTGCAAATACCGCTCGCGAGATGCGAATTGAGTATGCCCTGATCAATTCATTTGGCTTCGGCGGAACCAATGGTACATTAGTGCTGAAACGCTTCAGCTAAGTTTCATTGATGGTAGCTTAATTGACGGTAACTTAGTTGACGATACTGATAAACGGCAAGAAAAACACTCAAACCTCGGCACTAGACCGAGGTTTGTTGTATGGGCAAAGCGTATTTGAAACCATTGCCATAAGTGAGGGCCGGGCATGCTTGCTCGGTCTTCATATCAACCGTTTACGGCGCGGCTGCGGCGTGCTTGGCATCCCAATGGATACCCGCATTTTGCTTGATGAAATTGAATCAATTATTAGCAATCAAGATAAGGCGGTTTTACGTGTGACGCTCAGTATGGGGGTGGGAGGCCGAGGTTACCTAAATCCGCGATCGCCTCAATCGACCAGAATATTGTCGTTACACGACTACCCGAATCACCCGAGTTCAAACTGGCTGGAGGGCATAACCCTCGGCGTCGCTGAGATTCGGTTACCCCATCAGCCAGCCTTGGCAGGTCTAAAACACGGCAATCGCTTAGAACAAGTAATCGCTCGCTCTCAGTGGCAACCGGGCTGGCATGAAGCGTTACTGCTTGACCAGCAAGGCTCGGTCATTGAAGCAACTCAATCGAACGTTTTCATGGTCAACGATGGCCAACTCATCACTCCATCGTTAGACTTTGCAGGCGTTGCCGGAGTGGCCAGAGAGTATCTGATGTCACAGGCACATAAGTTTGGATTGAGCGTCAAGATTATGCCATTATCGACTAACCTTATTGAGGCCGCTGACGAAGTGTTTTTAAGCAACTCCGTGATCGGTTTATGGCCCGTTAAAAAGCTTAATACTAGGCTCTACACTGACCATGAAATATCTCATAAACTTCTGAAATTAATGATAAAAAATGAAGTTATTCCGCATTATAAGACTTAGCTTTTACGCTTTTTTCGCGCTCGCCGTTGCGGTTGGCTACTTTGTATACATAAGCGCAATTGGCCAGCCGCTCGAAAACCGCGAGCAAATAGTAGTGATACCCAAAGGGGTAGGCATATCTTGGCTCGCTAGCGATCTCGAAAAGCGGGGGATTATTGAAAATCGTTACGTTTTTCGTCTTTATGCGTGGATTAGTAATCGCGATGTCAGCATCAAGGCGGGCGAATACACTTTGGTCGATATCGACAGCATCCCAGATTTAATCGCCAAGGTTGATCAAGGCAAAGTCATTCAATACTCGATTACACTGATTGAGGGCAAAACTTTTAAAGAGTATCGCGCGCAATTAATGTCGCAAACGATGTTAGTTAGTGTGCTTGCTATAATGACCGATGCGACCTTAATGCGAGAACTTGGATTGCCCGGTAAGAGCCCTGAAGGTTTATTTTCTCCGCAGACTTACCTTTACCAAAAAGGAGATAGTGACTTCGACGTACTAAAACAGGCTTTTAAGCGCTTAGATATTATCGCCGAAGACGCGTGGAATAATCGAGCTGAAGATGTTCAGGTAGAGTCCAAATATCAGTTGATTACACTGGCCTCGATAATCGAAAAGGAGACCGGCGCCGCGTTTGAACGACCCACCATCTCAGGTGTATTCCACAATCGTTTGAAAATAGGCATGCGTTTGCAAACAGACCCAACCGTCATTTACGGAATGGGCGACAGCTACGACGGCAATATTCGTCGTCGAGACCTCAGAACCGATACTCCCTACAATACCTACACACGTTATGGCTTACCGCCGACGCCGATCGCGATGCCTGGTGAAGCGGCGATTAGAGCCGCCGCAAATCCGGAACAAACCGAATCGCTATACTTTGTCGGCAAAGGTGATGGCACACATTATTTCTCGAAAACGCTGACCGAGCATAACAATGCTGTGGTCAAGTATCAGCTTGGTGGCAAGCGCCGAACTTTTTCCTCTAACCCGTCGGGTGGCTAGCATGACACGGGGTAAGTTCATTACCATAGAAGGTCAAGATGGTGCCGGTAAAACTACCAATGCCGCCGTCATCAAAGACTACTTAGAAACGGCAAGCATCCCTTTTGTTCATTCGAGAGAACCTGGCGGCACGGCGCTTGGCGAGTCTGTACGTGACTTGATATTAAACTCAGATGATGAGAAAATCGGCGACAAGGCCGAGCTTCTACTTATGTTTGCAGCGCGTGCCCAGCATATTCAGGATGTTATCGAACCCGCGTTAGCACGCGGCGACTGGGTGCTGTGCGACCGCTTTACCGACGCAACCTACGCCTATCAAGGCGGTGGGCGCGGAATGCCGATGAAGCATATTTCGGAGTTAGAGCACTATGTGCAAGGGTGTTTGAGACCCGATTTAACCGTTTTGCTTGATTTGCCTGTAGCGCTAGGTGAAATGCGTGCAGGGCAGAGAAGTGACCCCGATCGGTTTGAGCAGCAGCAACTAAACTTTAAGCAGGGTGTACGCGATTGTTACCTTGCCAGAGCATCAGCCGAACCAAACAGAATTAAAGTTGTCGATGCCAGTCAGTCTATCGATGCCGTAAGCGGCGCGATTGGCGCTATCATGGAGGTATTTGTGGCTAATGACTAACTTTACTCCGACTATTCACCCTTGGAATCAAGAAATCTGGCAGAACTTGACCTTAGAGTCTGAGCGCTCGAATCATGCGCTTTTATTCAATGGCGATGCAGGCTTAGGCAAACGTGACCTTGCCCTTGGCTTGGCTCACTTGATTATAACCGGCTCCCATAGCCAGTCCGAATCTCTTTTTAACGGCGGTTCGCACCCAGATTTACACGTATTGATGCCTGAATCGGCGGTTGAAGATAACCTACTCGGTGCCTTCGCAAAGCGGTACCTAGAACAACATTCAGGCAAGCCAAAAAAAACAATCTCGATTGACCAGGTAAGGCGACTGTCACAATCGCTAGACACTCACCCACATATAAGCACGCATCGTTTGATATTGATATTTCACGCCGAGACGATGAACCGCAACGCGTCCAATGCGCTACTTAAAAGTCTCGAAGAGCCGCCGGCAAATACCCTGTTTATTATCGTCACTGATGAGTTATCGAGGTTAGTTAAGACTATTCGTAGCCGCTGCAGTTTAGTGAACTTTCGTCAACCCGACTTCGCATCCGCTAAGGCTTGGCTAGAATTAGACGGCACCTTACCGTCATCCGACATTGATACTTATCTGTCTATGTCGAACAATCAACCCTTAGAGGCTATTCGATTATTTAAAGATGACTATTTAGGCGCATTAAAAAAAGTCTTTACCGACGTCAATAATCTATGGATGTGCCGGGCCGAAGTGACACAAGTAGCGAAAAACTGGCAAAGCCTAGGCAGCTCCAAATCGGTGGATATCTTACAAAAACTAGCAACCGACTTGCTCAGAAGTTCGCTGTCTAAGTCTCCCGAGAGCGTATTTTTCCCAGTTCAGAAATCATGGGTCAGCTCAGTCAGCGCAAAGCTATCGAGAGCTAAAATAGTCTCATTACATGACGAATTAAACTACGCCAAACGAATGCTGTCGACCACTGTAGATGAATTGCTGGTGCTCGAAACTCTCTCAAATAATTTCAGTAAATTACCGAGTTAACACGACTTTACTTGTTACCAAGCCTAAATAACGGTATAACGCGAATATGAATGACGCAACTTTAAATGATAGTTTGGCTAAACCGAGAAATTCGGTGATCTCAATAGCGATAAAGGACAAGCAGGCATTGTATATGTCTTACATGCCATTTATCGAAAATGGCGGACTATTTGTGCCTACCCAAAAAGACTATGGTTTAGGCGACGAGATGTTCCTTCTAGTGAAAATCATGGACGAAATAGAACCTGTTCATATCTCAGGCACCGTTATATGGGTTAGCCCTCCAGGCGCCTTAGGTAACCGGCCGCGCGGAGTAGGGGTTCAGTTTGGCGGTAATGATGCCCGAGCTACTAAGGACTTAATAGAGTCAAAATTAGGAGCTTCAGTTTCACTCACCCGTTCAACGCACACCATGTAAAAGTGTTATTGCTAGCGTTCTAAATGCTTGCTGATGCTCTGCCGATTCAATACTATGCAAATTGTAGACTCCCACTGTCACATTAACTTTGACGAACTAGCGCAACGCCTTCCAGAATTACTTGAGAACGCGCGGCTAAACGATGTTTCGCACATGCTATGCGTGTCGGTCAATCTCGAAGATTCTCCACAGGTTAAAAGTCTGGCAGACCAACATAATCATATTTTCGCATCAGTCGGCGTTCACCCATGCTATGAAGATGTAAAAGAGCCGAGTGTCGAAGAGCTGGTCGCCATTGGACAAGATGACAACATTGTAGCTATTGGCGAGACCGGGCTAGATTACTTTCGTTCAGAAGATCAAGATATGACCTGGCAACGTGATCGATTTGTTCGCCATATAGGCGCCGCCAAAGAAATAAACAAGCCACTTATAATCCACACCAGAAGCGCGGCCGAAGACACCATGAGAATACTCAAGGAAGAGGGTGCGGATCAATGCCGTGGAGTAATGCACTGCTTTTCTGAAGATTGGGAAGTGGCTAAAAAAGCGTTAGATTTGGGGTTTTACATCTCATTTTCAGGCATCGTCACCTTTAAAAACGCCACCATTGTGCAAGATGTTGCTCGTAAATGTCCTATCGATCGAATATTGGTTGAAACTGATTCACCCTACCTAGCTCCGGTACCGTTACGCGGCAAAATGAACGAGCCAGCGAATGTACGACATACGGCTCAATTTGTTGCTGATTTGAAAGGCATGTCGTTGGAGGAGCTAGCAGACGTTACCACTAGCAATTTTTTTGACTTATTTCCTGCGCAAAGAATTATTTAGCTGCTAAGGAGTAACACTCTAAAAGGGAAGTTATCTATGCCTTGCCGCACTCAATGGCAACATTATTTTTGTCTAATGAATGTTAAGTTTGGTGCTAAATATTGGCGACGACTTAAACCAAACAATACCGGGTTCGGGGATACGTTTTAGTTCGATAATGTTTTTTTTGGATCGGAGGCTATGGTGGGCCGTGGATTAAGACCTCGACGTTGTTGACGTTTTTCTAAAGAGCAAAGGTGACGGTTTTACTGCCAAACGTTTCTTTAAAAGTCTGTTGAAAACACACAGAGGAGAATACAGAAAACTAACTGCATTTAGCAGAAAGGACTCAATCACCATGAATATGAATGCCGTAAATACTCAATTTACCAACGATCAAGCGCTAGCCCCCTTTATTTCCAATACGCGGAGGGGTTTTGACAGCAAAACTGGAGTCAGCTTTTTTTCGTGTGATTTTAATATAAAGAATTACAAGCACTCATTGTTTCAGGAATTAAGTATTATTTGCCCACCGCCAATTCACGCCTCCGTGATTAAACGCCAAGCGGAATTTTTAGCCGGTAGATACGCTGCTAGATCGAGCATACTGCAAATTAGCCCCCACATTACGCAGCCTATAAAAATAGAAATAGGGGTTAACCGTGCGCCTATCTGGCCGCCGTGTTTTACAGGCTCGATCACTCATAGTCGTTCAAGAGCAATCTCTGTATCAAAGCAAATTGGTGATGAAAGTGACCCGAAAGATTACATTGGAGTCGATGTTGAAGACATTATTGACGTCGACTTAATCTCAGAGTTTGAATCCTCCATATACACACACCAAGATCGAAACATAGCGCTTGTGAGTGGGTTGTCGCCGAATATTGCTATGACACTTATCTTTTCAGCAAAAGAAAGCCTATTTGAAGCAATATATCCTTTTGTCGGGGAGTACTTTGGTTTCGATAAAGCCAGAGTTGGTAAATTGGATATCGCTAACAGCTTAGTTGAATTACGGTTGGATAGTGAATTTGCAAGTAAATATAGCTTGCGTGTTGATTATTTGTGCCGCTTCGAAATTGATAAAGATCGTGTTTTTACCATAATCTTCAAAAATGTTGAAAGTTTTCGAATGCCGTCATGATCTCAGCAAGAAAATGGCGCCAAAACCCCAGTCAATTGTACTGACATGGTTTGTTTTACGTCTTGCGAAACTGATGACACTTATGCGCGCTCAAAACACACATCATTTAGGGGGGGCTGTCAGGATCTCGACTTGTTTAAAGCCGCTGGAGGGAGTACCAACTTGGTAAGGATTAAAGTGAAATGTATGCTTTCGACGATAGTTTGAATTAGTTTAAAGAACAATATCGGGTCTGCCCAACAATAGTTTCGTGGGCAGAGGCTCTAAAGATGAGACCGGAGGATTAATGACGTTAACGACGGTATCCGTTAATATAATGTAAACATGCTCAGTACAACGTTAGAGCATCGAATTCTAAGCAGGCATGAAAATTTTTAAATGAACTAGTCGAATTCAGGTTTAGCCTATTTACTGAAAGTAGTTAAATAATAACACTCTCTATTGAATTTAACAGGAACCCCAAAATGAAAATATGTTTGGCTCAAATTGATGTCCAATTAGGCTGCGTTGAAGAAAATACTAAGAGAATGGCTAATTGGATAAAGCGCGCTGGTAGCGAAGGGCATGACCTTATTGTTTTTCCTGAAATGAGCGATACTGGATACGATATGAATGTGATACTTAAAACTTCTAGCGAATGGAACTCTGGGGTTATTGACAGCATTAAACAAGCCGCCGCAAATGCCAATATTAACGTTATCGCCGGAATTTCGGAAAGAGTAGGAGGCGATGTTTATAATTCAATCGCGGTTTTGGACCGAAATGGAAAGCAAATTGGGAAATATAGAAAGACTCATTTGATAACGGCCGAGCCAACCTGTGAACACATGTTTTTGAAGGCGGGTGAGGAATTGGGGTTGGTCGAGATAGAAGGAAATCTAATTGGGCTTATGACATGTTATGAGATTAGGTTTCCTGAAATCGCTAGAACTCTAACATTGAGGGGCGCCGAAATTCTAGTCATTCCAGCGGCTTGGCCTCTGGTTAGGCTGCCTCACTGGGAGGCATTAATTTTAGCTAGGGCAATTGAAAATCAAGTATTTGTCGCTGCAACCAGTCGTATTGGAAATGATACAGGCATTCCATTTTCTGGTACGAGCACCATCATAAGCCCGTATGGAAATATTATGGCATCCGCCAGCCAAATTCATGAAGAACTCATTTCGACTTGCATAAATTTTGATTTTATCGACGAGGTACGCTCGCAAATAAAAGCACATCAAGATAGAAGGGTGGATTTGTATTCAAATATATAAGCTCAGGTTTTCTATGCGGGTAATACTGTTGTTAGGTCAGGGGTCACTAACCCATTGAGTGTGGACGTAAGCCCGTGCCTGGAATAACAACTGGGCGGTGATAGATCCCCGTTATCGCTGTGCGAAGAAACACGACCAAAAAAGAAATTAATATTCTCTTAACGAGATTCTGTGGTTAAGCCAGACGCAGCTTAGCAAGACAAGACTAAATGAATTTCACACCGAGGGAGAGGCGCAATAAAAACAATCACTTACCATTTAAAACACGATTATCGCTTGCCACGAAACTGATTAAAGGAAAGTTGGGGGGCGATCTGGTGACTGTTTGAATAGGCGTTAGTCGCTACTCCATCTCTGCGTCATGGTTTGTAATGCTAATCCGGCAATAGCGCTGTCAAATGTTCGGAGGTAATTGCATTTATTGGCGCCGCCGATTAATTACTTTTGATTTATAACTTGCATATTGCAGACACCTTGCTAGACTGATGTCACTTAAATAGGTTAACAATATCAATTATGTATTCGAGATGTCAGTATCGGATAATAGAGGTGATATGTGTTTTAGGGTTTTCTAACTCTCCCCATTTTCGAAAAGTTTTTGTTCAGCAGTGATAATGTTAAAAAGGAATTTACTTTGATCGTTCATATTGCGTTAAGAAATGTATTCAGAAATAAAAGTCGCCTGCTACTCAGTACTCTAATTGTAGCAATCGCCAGCTTGTTGCTAGTTTTTGCGACAGGGCAAATTGCAGGGGTTGATAAAACCTTGCGCACTAGCATGATCAACACTCTAACTGGGCATATTCAAGTTAAGCCGAAAGCCGTGCCTGTGGATTTTTTTGCAGCGTCTCTTGGTCGTTTACGCCACTACATTCAAGCAGATGATATCCAACAATTATTAGACAAGGTGCGAGCGGTTGAAGGAGTTGAGGCGGTTGCACCTCGCTTAAGGTTTGGTGCGCTAGTTGGTGACGAAAAAGGTTCCACAGGATCAATGATCATGGCTGTAGATCCTATCGCTGAGAAACTCGTTTCACCTGACCTCTCGAGTATGTTAGATGTGATCAAACAAAATCCTCAAGCGGCATTTATCTCCGAAGAATTGTCTGAAAAAACAAATTTAGGTATCGGTGATGAAATACTTGTTTTAGCTGAAACACCCGATGAAATTCCTAACGGCAGACCTTATGACATTAGCGGCTTTTCATCGGCGCCGATATTGATTGATGAGTACATGAAAGGCATTTTTCTCATTGATTTAACCAGCGCTAGAGCATTGATGTACGGTAATAACATGGGAGATGACAGTGGCATTACTTCTGAAATTGTTATTCGTGTTAAAGCCGAATACGTTGATCAACTACCTATTATTATAGAGAGAATAGAGGCGACTCTTAGCCAAGAAGAGAAGGAGTTCTTAGGTGTCTATTCATACAGAGAATTAGCCAAAGCAGTAGGTAATATTAGTAACATTGCAAAAAGTATGGCGGCACTGCAAATTGGCGCAGTCATGTTTGTCATGTTAGTGATTGTGCTAATTATTACCAAGATGGGCTTGCACGAGAGACGTGCCGAAATTGGCACTTTAATGTCTATTGGCATGGCAAGAGGGCCCTTGATATCACTGTTTTTATTAGAAGTCGTTATTAAAGTTGTGATCGGCTACGTGGCTGGGCTAGTAGTCGCAATATTTTTACTGTTTCAGTTAAAGCAAGCTGGGGGTATGAAGTCGGTAACTCTAGTTGAACAGTTCATGAATGGCGGCAAGGTGATGCTGCCCGTGATCGACGTTGAAAACATCTTGATAGGCTTTGCTGTTGTTATCTTGGTCTCCATGTTAACGACATTAATTACTTGTTGGAACGCGGCTAGT
>JAESTB010000239.1 GCA_016763815.1 Arenicella sp. | reverse complement strand
ATTCTTTATCAAATGACCTATTTAATAGCTCGCTATTGGATTTCTATGATGGAGTGGTGGATGATGCCGTTATTCTGCACTATGAAAAATTAGACAGGAAATATAAGAATGCCAAATTCATACTCACTGTCAGAGAAACAGGCCGTTGGAAGAATTCAATTAAGTTTGACTGGAACAGAACCGATGCAAACGTTCCGGCCAATTCAAGAGACCTATCAAATCAATTGAAGCATCACTTCACTCTACGAAAAAAAATATTCGATGTCCTCACATTTGATGAAGCAGCAGTGCTGCGCACATACGATGATCACTATCATCGTGTGATCGACTATTTTAAAACTCGACCTGATGACCTATTGGTGATTAACATTTATGCCGGCGAAGGGTGGGACAAATTATGCAATTTTTTAAACTTGCCAATCCCAGACGCGAAGTTTCCTTATGCTGGCAAACGTGAACCCATATCATAAGTATTATTAAATTAGACAAAGCCAAATAAATAGCGGCCTAACCAGAATATGGAAGAAGAATACGGGCGCTATCGCCAAGAGTTCATTGTCCAAATAGATTAGTTTTCAGTTTTGGCGTTAATCTACCGATTTCAAAAATTCAGGCCATTGCTCTAAAGGTAGATGAGCCAGTTCGCAATCTTGCTTAAATGAAGTAAGTCTCTTCTTATACCGAAGTAGGTCTAACTCTTTTAGATCGTCTCCGAACTGTTCAAAGAAAACTTTGTGTACTGCAATCTGTTCCAGATAATAACGTTTATCTTTAACTATCGGACGGGTAATTGACCCCTCAGTTTTCGACATAACCCTAAGTACATCTGGAAAGTGAGCGACGGGCCCCTGTTGGTATATGCGTAAGTGTAAGGCCACGTTTGGGGTCCGTCTTAATTTTTCATTGAAACGCATACCTTGGTCGCGAAAGCATCTATGCATCAATACAACCCATTCCCCCCGTGGCGCACGATTGGATATTTTTGTCTCGTATTCAACTAGTTGACCGGGGTCTACAGGCCCACAAGCAGAGTCACCATTCTCCCATTGACTACCGAACCGAAAATTCTTAACCTTAGGAAGTTGTTCCAGTTTCTCAACCATGACGGAAAGCGCTTCTGGTAAGAAATAGTCGTCGCTGTCTAGCTCAGTAATCCAGTCAGCGTCACCGGGTAGATGATCAAGTGCCAGATTTCTCGCTGCCAGATGCCCTCGATTATGTTCAATTCGAAGTCGCATAATACGTTCATCTGTATAAGTATCTATCATTGCTGAGGAGTTGTCAGTAGAACCATCGTCGACGACTATTAGCCTCCAATAGGGATACGCTTGCGATAACACACTGTCAATCGCGCGGCCAAGAGAAGCCGCCCTATTATAGCTTGGGGTAACAATGGCAATAATGGGCTTGCATTCTCTACTACTCGTCATATTGTTTAGTACTCAAAGAGAATAAGAAAAACATTCAAAATCTTGCTCATACAATTGGTAGATTCTCTTTTTCTGGCTATTAGAAACTGTGAAATCGATCTTTCCTGTGCGTCGTTTACAAATTGAAAAAACGGTACCCCGAGATTGGTAAATCTTTCCTAGAACAACTTCCATGTCTTTTTCCAGTGTTTCAACTTTTCCAATATAATCGTAGTCATCAATTGGAAAATATAAAAGATTTTTTTGTGGTGCCCAGTGGCTATTGTCATTGATCCCACCCTGTTCCAGGAAATCTAGAAAAAGATCAAAATTTATTTTAGTTTTGCTGGAAATATTAAAAAATTTTTGAACCTGAATCTTCTCTCCACTTAGAATTTTATCTAAGTAGGCTGATCGTAGTCTAGCAATAGGGTTTCTGACAATTGTGAACTTGAAAAATTGCTTGAGTTGCTTTAACTCTTTTTCAGATAAAGAGCTTAATTTTAAAAAATAGTGTTCTTTTACATCTTTTGCATAATCATCGATATCGTTTCCCGTTTCCTTTTTATATAGACTTGCAACAACCGTTGAATTAGCCGCTTTTGGGATACGGCTGTATACGTATTGATAATCAAAAGATATGGCGGTCTTCATGTCAACAATATTTGGAGGAAGGGTACCATTGAAGAGTTGATAAAATGGTGATTGGTATTTGCTTTCCTCTAAAACCTTTCTAGTTTGCTTTAAGTCATAAATAGACATTTTTTAACAAGTTACGTATACGGGCCAGTAGAAATAATATTCTAACATGAACATAGAAAACAACTAACATCGCCGCAGTCGGCTCTTAACTTATTGTTTTAATGTGGGGTGTTATCACTCTTGCATAATTTCACAAATAACTTGCTGATACTGATTTACCGTATCGCTCAAGTTGAAATTTTCCAATATGTGTTGACGACCCGATTGTTGCATGGCCAGACGGTCACCCTCTGGCATGTCCAAAACACCGCATATCGCTTCACTGAATTTACTTGGGTTGACTGAGTCAACGATAAAACCGTTTTCTCCGTGTATCACCAATTCCGCCATACCCGATGACAAGCTTGTGACGGGTATTACGCCACTGGCAAGAGCCTGAAGTGCTGTATTGGATAGGCCCTCTGTGATATCTGACGTTGATACTAATGTATCGGCGGCCGAGTAGTATTTTTGCATGTCCCAAGGGGGTATATCATCAACCCAGACGATAGGCTCATTTTTTGAATAGTTTAAGAAAGCCTCTTTTTCAGATTCCTGATAGTGATAAAAATACCCGGCCACTAAAAATGTAACATCTTGCCTTTCTAACTTTATTCTTTCGACTATTTTCTGAAACAACCACAGACGTTTTTTGGGCGCCCCCAGGCGCCCAACGAAAAGCACCACGTTTTCAGATTGTATGCCCAGTTCTTGCCTTGCTTGTCGCTTTTTTGATTCAGAAAACTGAAATTGAAGCATGTCTACACCGGTTGGGGCTAAGGTTGCTTTTTCTCCCCATACCGGTGATAGATCATCATGTTGTTCAACTGAGCAACACATGACTCTGGAGGCATAATTGAAATCATATTTTTGCATCTTCTGTGGGAAAAATGTGGATATCCTAACCATAAATTTATACTTAGAGAGCTTATCTTTTGGTAAGCGATCATAGAGGAGCTGGGTAGGAAACAAGATGATATCGGGTTTAGCCACGCCCAACATTTCAAATAGTGTGCCATTCATCCATTCATCAAAGGAAGGGATAACACGGCTGAAATCATGAACAGAAACGACGTTGACACCCAAGGTCTCTAGATATGGCCTTAGCTTAGAACGATTAGTGTCATAGCAAAAAAAGATAACCTCAAACTTTTTAGAATCAAGATGCTTTGTCAATAAAGTGGAAAACCACTCTGCCCCACCAATATTCAGGCCGCTTTCAATAATGACTATTCGTGTCAGCGTATTCGAACGCTTCCACGAAATTGTTTTTAGATCCTGGTTAGGCATATTCGAACTATGCGGCAAATTGAAAGCGATACTATTTTGCTTCCGCCAATTTTCCGCTTTCTTGCTTCTGAAAAGTAGCTCGAAATGTGCCTCAGAAGCGGGAGTCGCAGCCACCGCGGTATTTTCCTCAACACTGCCTCTTTCAAAAGAAAATAAACCAGTACTCGTTATGGTTTGGGCAATGTTCTGCTGTTCTGGGCCATCCCGCCAACTACGTGTAGAAACATAGAGATAATCACAAATATCAGCAATACCCTTCAGAAAGTAATTTAACGTGTCTTCATTAGACATGTGCTGAAATACTAAATTGGCAACGACTACATCAAAGTGTTGCTCGTGAACCAGCTGCCAATTGTCGATAAGTGTGATTTCTTGAGAATCACTGAGGCGTCGATATGCCGCGTTCATTTCAGGAATATCGTAGCCGACCAGTTCATCACACAATTTTTGTAATGCGGGGAAATTTCGCCCAACACCGTGGCCAAAATCAAGAATTCGCGAAACACGGTAATTAGGGTTGAAGAAAATATAGTTATGTGGCGCAAAGGGAACCCCTTGTTTATAACCAGTAATCAATGCTTCTTTTAAAACATCATCTGGAAGATCAGCTACGGCAGCCCAATGCGGGTGACTAAATTGAATATTAATTGGACAGTACCTGTAGACGATAAATCAGTAAAAAAATCAAACAGCTCTTTCTTTCAGAAACCATGTTTTATGCCGATTACCCTAACATTTCGGCCAAAAGATAGCATCACCCCGTCAGCAGTACTCTCTCTCTCTCTCTTGGGCAGTTGATACTGCTTTTATTCCCCCCTCGCATTTACACGCTTCAACTCAAGCAGAGATATTATAGACTTGATCAGAGATTCCTTAACGAGACATGCTTATGACACATACCGTAAAAGTGCGCGGTGCTTTTTTTTACAATCCGACGGAAAACAAATTATCCCAAGCAAAGACAATTCTCAAGGTCTTGGATGAGCTGGAGGACAACGGCATTATCTTGCATTGCCACCCAACGTTGACCTGCACGGATGTACAGGAAAATATTCGCGGCGATGACGAATTTATCTTAATGGCGGGAAAATGCAGTAAAAGTGCCGACCACCCCTTAACGAGCATGCTGTCACAGGGTCTTCCTGTCTTTGCCATTATTCGCGGTGCATCATCTTCTTTTGGAAATAGTGCACAACACCGTTTAGAGGACGATCGACTTACTACGCTAATTCGCAATACCAACCTTTTGGATTTAGAGCTTAATAACACTGTAAGCAAAACAATTAAAAGTCGTTATCATGCGAAATTGATCAATGAAGTCGACGGTAAGGTCACGTATGGAGCCAGAGAGAGCTTAGTAACACAAGAGCATCTTGCCAAGGTTTTTACCGGCTACTCGATTGCAACTTACCCTCGCCTAGATTCTCTTGTTGAAGCCCAGCTACAGTTAAACCAAGACCGACCTATTGATATCTCGTTTGTTGGCAGCGCTAATTATGGGACACCGGAGATTAGTCGCCACCGTCAATTAGCGGTTAGAACTTTAGAGGAAATGACGTCTCCTGAATTAAACATTCATCTTGCCTGTACCAGAAGCCGCAATAATCAAACAGCGGTCAAATACAATTTAAAGGAATTTTATGCGGTGCTGGGCAAGTCTAAGATAGTTCTGTCTCCGTGGGGTTTGGGCGAGGTTTGTATCCGAGACTTCGAAATAATGCTATCCGGTGGCCTAATGATTAAACCGGATATGAGCCACATTGAGACCAACCCTCCGTTCTACCGAGCAGGTGAAACCTACCTATCTTGCCGTAGAGACTTCTCTGATCTTCCAGAAATTGTTAATGAAGTGCTAGAAAACTGGGGTCAATATAATCATATTCGTGAAGAAGCGTATAACGTTGTGATCAACTCAAGGGAGCCACAATTCGTGGCCAAACAAGTCGCTAACCTTATCTATGATGGATTGAAAATTCATCAAACGAAACAATGAATTGTGAACAGAAAGCTTGTTAGCGCGTCTGATTTTTGCCAACGTTTATTTCCAGCAGTCGTGCCTGCAAATTTCCCCCTCTAGGAAACTATTCTGAGCGTGAAAGAAAATCACCAATTAAGCAATTATGTATTTTTGATACAGGTTTTGCATAATCTGGTGTACACGGTGGCACTCCTCTATTTTACTCTCTATGCTCTGCATGTAGCGCTCACGTTCCGTTGTACTTTGGTGCTCTCTTAGCCGCATTGTCATTGAAAGTGTGTTGGAAAGGTAAAGGTTGATATTTTCGAGTGCGCTATTCGTGTCCTCACGATTGCTCCAACGACCAAACCCAATGGTGTGCATTAGTCGAGATTGGTCTGTACGAAGTACCCCGCTGGCTAAATGCTGCCAACGGGTGTGGAACGCTGGGGGTAACAACTCGAAGTCAGTCCCCTGCTGCCGCAGATAAGTGATTGCAGTGGCCAATGATGGCTGATTACTTCGCCTAGCCTTTCGCTGAGTCAATGGTCGAATACGCTCTAAGTGATTACACCAAACGTCCCCCAGTTGGCTTTCCCATGGCGCGAAAACAATGCCACCATTATAGTAAGGAGGAAAGTCAGTACGATCTCGGTACTCTTCAGATTGGTAGGTATCCAACTCAATATTCAGCGGAATTACATCGTAATCGGGTGTTGGCATATCCAGCAGTTGAAAAATTTTTGGCCAAACATGCGATGGAACAATTGAAGGGCCATTGGTCGCCGCCGCAGAGATACAATTTTCTCCCAATAAGGGTAGCAGTTGCTGAATTTCACCAAGCACCAACATATCAGAATCCAATAACAATAAATGGTCGGTTTGCCGGTCCACCTCGAAGCCCCTCAGTTTGTTTGCAAAACCGCCAAAAAACATGGGTTCGTGTACGGTTATCCGAGCGTTACACCGCTCGGCAAGTTGCATCACTGTGTGAGGAGGTTGGCCAATACAGGCTATATGAAGCGGTAAATCTAAAGAGCGATTTGCGAACTCCAGCCAAGACGCGAGAAACAGTAATGTCATCGTTTCAAATCGAACGTTTGTCTCTTGTGAAAAATCGGAGACAATCGCAACATCAAAAGTAGGTACTGTCATAGCCGAGCCAATATAATCGTGGTTTTTTATGGGCTCGTGAGCCCTGTTGCGTGATTGCAGTCCCTAGGGAACATCTGATCAAGTCTATAATATATCTGCTTGAGTTGAAGCGTGTAAATGCGAGGCAAATTTCGAAGCCAATGGCCGTAGCCCTTGGCGAGAGATTTAACCAAGCAGTTGCCCGCTTCAACTCAAACCCTTCGGGGCTTTCAAGCTGATTCGCACTCCGCGTTATTGTTTTTCGACGTAACTAGTCATGTCTTCAAAACAATGCCTTGATTGCAAACCAGCTTGAAAGCCAGAGGTTTCATAGACTAAATCAGAGATTCCTTAGGCAAGCGTAATGTGTCCATTGTACTGGAACGCATGCTGATGTTGAGCACATGTTTTGTTTTGTATAGTAAAAACGGCTTACGATTAAACTGATATGATTGTGATAACAGTTTGTAAGTTCAATACCATCTTGAAGAAACTATCAACAAATTCAAAGAGCACAGATTCAGATGAGCCATCATTCGACTCTGATGGTGCGGCGAGCATTGTCGATGAGCTATACAAGGAAGTTCTTGGGCGCTCAGCTGATGATCAAGGCCTAACAAACTATGTACGTCATATGCAGCAAGGAATGACGGTACTTGAAGTGAAGCAAACGCTTCGATGCAGCGCAGAATATATAGTACGCCAAACCCCATTAAGGCCAACACACTATACGGATGACGACCTTAGTTTTTTTATGGGCACATACAAGGACGCGGAACGCGCAGAAGGAGCTTTGAGCCGATTGCGCCAACATTACCCAAATGCGGCTCTACAAATCAGATCGGATGGTGACCCAGACCCTGCCAATGAGCGGCTGTCAAAGCGCTTTAAGGCAAACTACACCGAAGGTGAACGATTGTACCCGATTGAGAATGGCGGCGCCTTAGTGGCAAAAACCTTTGAGCTATTTCTCCGACAGCCTCGGGCATTTTTTCTCAAGATTGATCCAGACACATCTATCGATAGACGGTTTGACTACTTGTTGGACCAAGTCGCTGTGTTCGGGTCACTACAACACACACGCGCACGTCTTTCGGTTCAAGGAGGTTTTACTGGGGCGACTAGAGAAACCGTAGAGAAGATTGTGGACTCTGGGTTGTTGCTTGACCCTCGTCTGAGAAACCCTAAAAAGTACCAAGATCAATCGAGTTATTTCAGGCGCATGGCAATGCGTTCTCAACGGTGTGGCCTTTCAAGTTTTGACTGGATACTCGGTTGGGCCTCTGCAGAGTTGGGTATTCCTATATTGCCTTTTGACGAAGTGCATTGTCGCTGGAAAGCAAATATCAATTTCTCTAACGACGATTTAAAATTTGCCTTAACGCACCCTGTTTACTTTGAACAGTTAAGTAAATGATAAACGTTCAACTCCACAGATGAGTATAGGTTCAAGTTTAGACCTGCAAGACTCACCCGAGTCGATTAAATTCAATATCGGTTCTGAGATAGCCGCCAACATTAAGCGCGCCGCGCAAGCAGGAACCAAACAATGGCGGGATAAAGGTGGCTGGAGTTTGCAAAAACTGACCAGAGAAGCAACATCGCGAAGATGGATCATTGTTGTGTTTGCTCATGGCGACGTGACGATAAACTGGAATGGCAGAGAACATTCTAGATGTCGACACTATGCGCCTTACTTTGAAAATATTGCGCAGCAAGCAGTTGACATCAGCGGCACGTTTGTCATTTGCCCTAATGAATTTGCATCAGGGAATCGAGAATTTCCTGTATTGGGTTTTTCCGCCGAGGTAAATAATGATCGTGTGGTATTGATCCCAGACCCACATTTCATAAAAAAAAGTCTAAGAAAGCGTACCCGAAAAAGAACCAATGATCATATACCCTGGGTCAATAGGCACGATAGGTTGATTTGGCGGGGTGCGCCCACAGGGCAACTAAACGATCAATCTAATTGGGCTAACAACACACGAATTCGATTAAGCCTGTTCGCCCTAGATAACCCCGAATTAGTCGATGCCAAGTTAAGCAGCTTTTCTCAGTGCACACCACCAGCAATAGCTGAAATGCATGAGGCTGGATTATCGTCATCCTATATGAGTCAAGAAACTCAGCTACATTATAAATACATTGCCAATATTGATGGCAACAGCGTTTCTTGGGGTGGCACGCGTTGGAAGCTCTCTGAGGATTCCTTGATGATTCAAATTGAACATGAAAAAAACAAGCAGATGACGTTCAAGCAGTGGTATCAACAATGCTGGCAGCCAGACCAATTATTTCTAAGTTGTGGTTTGTCGGAGTTGCAAGAAACCATAAAGTGGGCGCGTAACAATCAAGACGCATGTCAGCAGATTATCACTAACGCGAGTACATTTGCTGGTAATTATCTGTCAGAGCAGGCCACGCAATTATACACCACTGAAGTTCTACGAAGCCTCGCCAGCGTTCAGTCATAACCGAGTTCACGTAGAGCCAATTTGAACTCACCTGAAAGTTGAGATTCCATATCAGGGTATTGCTGCCGCCAAGCCTGTGTGTCAATAGGGCGATATTCTTGTTCGAAGGTCTGAGCAACGGCTTCTGCGTTGCCGATTCCTAAAAATTCACAAATTCGTTGAGCCGAACGCCTAGGTTCGGCCACAACGTCCTCAAATCGTACTTCAAGGCAGCTAGCCGGTGGTGAATTTCGATGTTGTAACCAAGCCCTGGCCGAACGCAACCAAAGATACTCGGCCGATTGTATTGACTGGTTCATCCAATGTTCGGGTTGCTTACCCGAGGCTATGGCGTGTTGATAATGGTTCAACTGCGACGCAATAACCGCCCTACCATCGCGCAAGGTAAGCAAAAATTTTATTCGAGGGTATTGTTCCGCCAATTTACGCATATTGCCTAAATAGGCAAAAGGCATTTTATCGCCATAGACGCAAATTTCAGCATTTTCAGGCTTACGACGTCGCCCAGCCTGCTCGAATAACCAATCGCGAGTGGCCGTGTTAGATGCTGGCAACGGTAGTTCTCTCAATAGCGCACTCTTGAGTGTGGCGACATCCGCGCAGACCTTTAGTGGTGGCGGGTTGTCTTGCCGCATTGAATTGATGCGGTTCCAAATATCTAAGCTTCGCTCGTAATTGGTATAGAGTGAGTATTCATTAAATATGCAAACCTCTTCGCTCATTGACAGTGTACGAGTTAAAACACTAGTACCACTGCGTGCGCTACCGGTAATTAGCACAGGCGAGTCCCAGGTATTTCGGGGCGTAACTATTTCATTGACTAAGCCCCGATACACAAGAGATTGAAATGCGACGACGACCTCTGAATCACGTATAGGCGTGTTATGAGACACATAATGACAGTGAACCAACGACAAAAGAGAGTGAGCTGTGCATCGTTCATCTGATTTTTGACAAGCGTTTATCAGCACAGTTTCTAAGGGGTCAAGCTCTAATCGGAGTTCGCCATCGTCGTAGAGGGTATGCCCCTTTTTCGCTGGGTCCGGGCACATTGATGTTTGCTGCAATGCCGTGTTGTAGAGCGGAGAAATCATATAACGTTTAACGTCTGTGGCTCATAAAAATAGGCGGAACAACTGTGAAATGGTTGATATTTAACATTAAACTCTGGTAAGATTCTAAGACTATTGATGATTGTCGGGGTTGGCTAAGTTTAACAGCCAATCGAAAACAAACTAACTAGAATCGCCGAACTATGAAAGATAAGAACAGCAGTGATAAACGAAGGAATTTACTGAAAGGTGCAGCGGCAGTGGGAACGGGTGCCGTAATTGCTACCGAGTGGTCCAAGCCATTAGTTAATTCAATACTAACGCCAGCACATGCCCAAACGTCAACGACTGGCCTTACCGCCAGTACTTCCTTTAATTCGGTAGCATAAGAACGAGAGCTAAAATGAGTAGAGATATAACAACAAGCGTATGCTATCGAAACGGTTCGGTTCAGCTGTTTATCCAAGGAATGTCAGTAAACACTCAGGCAGTATCTGGCGATACCTTCAATATTACAGGGGTTAAGAGCGTCAGCGGAATCAATGGTTCTAATGATGTCACTGTCACCGCCGACGGAGATTTAAACTCAAATGAAGTGGTCTTTACCGTGGTTCGTGCTATGGGGCCAAATGCCGCCGTTGCTGAAGTAATATCACGTAGTTTGGTGGACGACGACGGGTCCCTCTGCAGTACCTAAGCGATTAATATTGTGAGTTAAAACAAGGCAGTGCCAGTATCAAAAACCGCTATTCTTAGCGATGGAATAGCGGAAGTAAGTTTCTCCCTTGATGATGGGTTAAATTTCCAGGGTCGGCTACGGCCACACACTAACATTCAATTTTATGGGCCATTACGACATTTTGTCTCAATGGCGAACGTCAGCGTACAGTTTTGCAATCTGTTGATTCAGAAGTTTGGTGATATCGCCATTCAAAACTACACCCTCGCAGCGGCAGAATTGCAAGAGTCACCTCAGTCGGAATGGACTGCCAGCGAGTTAGAGCCGTATTCTGGGCTCAACAGGGGGGCAAAACTGGGTATTTTTTATGGCGTGCCGATTGATGTGCCCGAAAAATTCTATCAGCACCCTATCCGAATCGGCTGTTTTGTTTGTGAAACCGATCTTATTGAACAATCTTGGGTCGACATTTGCAACCGTTTTGATTTAATTGTTGTACCAAGCCAATGGTGTAAATCAGCCTTTAATCGATCGGGCGTCAAGCCCCCTATTCTCGTAGTCGCTCACGGCCTCGAACCTGAGTACCGACCGTATAAAAATAAATCCACACGACACCATCAACCTTTCGTTTTTTACAGTACCTTTTACGCAAATGCTTATTGCTCGCGTAAGAGTCTTGAAGAATTGGTTCGAACATTCTTAAGGACCTTTAAGGGTCGCGACGACGTCATTCTAAGAATACGCACCGACAGCAAGGCTAAGCTTCGGGAACTGCAGAAGAAATACAATTTCGGTGAACTTATCCATATTGATTCGTCCATGGGGCACGACACTGAATCGTTTGCTAGGATTTACTCTGAGGTACACTGTACGGTTCACCCTGCCAAGGGAGAAGGCTTTGGGTTTGTGCCTTTCCAATCAATAGCGTGTGAAACACCCGTTATCGCGATGCATGAGACTGGAATGGCAGACTATCTATCACCAGACAACAGCATTTCTTTAAAGACAAGCGGGCGCGTCAAAGGTGAAGGTGCTGGCAACGCCGTAGGGACCTATTTTGCAGTCGATGAATCTCACCTAGAGCGTTGTTTACTTCACGCGTTTCATAATTGGCAAGAGGAGTATCAAAAGGTTCATGCTTTGGGTGCAAACTTTAGGCAACAATACCAATGGAGCGAGGTGCTGGCCGAACTTATGGAGGTGACTCAACTATTGTTGGAATCAAACAGTGCCTTAGAAAAACAAAACGTTTTAGAATTGAAGATAGCTAAGTAAGGCTGCTGACCTATAAATTAGTCTAGTCTAAATAGTTTACCAATACGCTGGACACACAAGTATCGGTGGTTCCGTGCCAATAGACTCGAAAATCTAATTTTTGTTCAACCTGCACCGGCACAATTACATCGAACTCCTGTTCAAGACTACGAAACTCATCGATGGACAACGATTTCATGCCAAGTTCGCGTTTTGTTATGTGGTCGTAAACAGAGAGTCTGAGAATCGGCTTGCTATTTTCACCTGTTACGTTTCGCAATACATTTTTAATCCAGCCTGCGTGTCTCATGACCACTGAGTTGGAATTCGGGTTTGAATTTTCAGTCTTGGATTTTTGCTCAGCCGACAACAATGCGATATTAAAGCGAACGCTTAAGTCACCAGACTTTTCGACCAAGGATCCTGGGCCAAGTAGGCACATACCCGCTTTATGTCGCGATTGATTACAATAAACACGTTGGCCAATCAGCTGGCCGGTCTTTTGCGTAAAGTGCGGCGACGATAAACGCATAGGCCCCGGGATAGAGGGCATTGAACGGAGATACGGCGTTGATTCAGCAGCAGGGTGACTCAGATGTATCGAATCTGAGTATTTTTTGAATTTTTGATTCAACGCCCTAACCCACTCAAGTTTGATTTTGGCCGGGTCATGATAATCAAGTACCTCTGAATAACGCTCCTCTAGTTGACGCTGTATCTCATTGTAGGACTCACGGCAAACTATCAACGACTCCCTTAAGGCCGCCCGATCAACGCTCCAATCGCTGCCTATGTCGTACCCCTTTGCCGCCACATTCGGTGTTGCGACTTTGGTCCCAACACTCGGCACTCGCAGAACACCCGGCAGATGCGCAAACTCTCTATGTGCGTGAGCGTCATGCAACACCACTGGCTTTTTTAGATGCAATGCTTCACGTGGTGTGACTGAGTAACCCTCGCCGGCTGAAACAAAGCAGTAGGCGTCAAGCGTTCGCATCCATTCAATGTAGTCAGGTCTGGATAACGGTTGTGCCAGTATTTGGATCTGATAACTCTGATCACGTAATTCAGACAAGCGTCGATACTCATCTTCATAATCCGTGTGCGTGACGTCTGATCGTGTGTGAATCGACAACGATACATCAGGCTGTGACTCAAATGCGGTCAAAAATTCCTCGGCCAGAAGAACCGCATTCTTACGCGACCACAAGCCTGATGAAACGCCAAAACGAAAGCTAACATCTGATGAGGTTGGTTTGCTAATTGAATTCAGTTTTTCAAAATCGTATGGATGCTGTAGCTTTATCACATCGATTCCTCGGGCTTGCAAAAACTCATCAAGAATGGAACAAGTCACAATACAAAAATCGTAACATTCCACCATTTGAGCGTATTGTTCCCATAATTTATCACTCTCCCACATTAGGTAGATGGCGGTAGGACAGCCAAATACCCTTTTATGATCAAGCGTCTTGCGCATTTGAGAGCGAATCAGTTCGCTATCCCATGTTTCTCTGGCAACATCCAAATAGAGGCAGCGCTGAAAGTTGTCGGGGGTGAGTAAATGCTGATTTTCGGAAACCCTGCCATAGGGCGCCAGAGAACCTGCGTGCGGTATGGGAGACAAACTCTTTTGACCCTGAGGAAAATCATCAAATACTAAACGATCTAAAAGAGCAAGATGGTTGCCAATGCCATCTTGTGGATTGTCAAAGCCATTGTAAATCAGACTATCAAAGATAAAATTCATGGCGTTGCGCTCTTTCAGAGGATCTTACAATTCAGGTTAAACAAGCAGGCCGAATCGCATGTTCAGAGTCGGCAACGTATTGAGACCAGCCACATTCACCTTGTACTCATCTTGGGTCACAAAGGGGCCTATTTTCTATTCATGGCGAAATAGTACTTGAGAAAATCATTTAGTCAAAAACATTCTGCCTCAAATTCCGAGATAGAAGTATTCTAGTTGGAGAAGTCGTCTAATCACGTCAGCTGTTATGTGTGTATTCTGGATTTTTCCAGTGCCGGTGAATGAGTTATTGAGCCATCTAATTCAATCAATTGGTCTAGCGACCTACCAACAACCTTTTATTCTCAGCTAACTAACCATGCCTATTCGCGTTTATCATCGAGCCGTTAGAGCAAGCTAACTGCAAGAAGATTATCACGCCTTGAATTAGCCATAAGGCTAATCCCGTTTGATAGATTGACACTGATTCAAGACATGCCTCCTCTGAGTTTTCGGACTATCTGCAAAGGGATTCTCGGCACTAGCCATTCTAAGAATTAAATGCCGTTGCCACTAAAGCGTAGTGGCAACGGCAGAGCACATTAATCAAGGCCTAGACTAAGCAATTCAACCTTTGCCGCCGCAACGTAAATAGCGCTCGACTCTGTGGTTAACGTTTCTGGCGGAACCAACGTTGGCCAATGAGGCTTCAAAGAGCTTAGTAATTCCAAAGCGGAAGCCTTTGCGGTGTTTATCTCGGCACTAGCGTTATCGATTTCTTCTACGATGACGGTCGCGATTGTTGTAAATCCCAGGGCGTCTTGATACTCGTGGGGATAAAACCCTGATTAAAAATCTTGGCGATATCGGTTTT
>JAESTB010000238.1 GCA_016763815.1 Arenicella sp. | reverse complement strand
CATTGCTTCAAATAGCATGGATTGCGCTATTGAGCCTCAAATTAGTTTTAACTTCTTTGGACGCCTATTTTCGCAAAAGGAAAATGATCAGGCTATTGGTAAATCAGAATTATTCAATTTCTCACAGGTTGAGAGCCGCGCGCTTACGCAAGAACGTGCATTTTTGATTGAAGTAATGATGATGCATACAGAACAAGGTCTGGCAATTAACCTTATTTATCCACCTGAGCTTATAAGCGATCAGTGCATCGAGTCTATTTTAGGCCGCTTTGAAGAATCGCTAGTAGGGCTTGTTGCAGAATGTTTAGCGGCAGAGGGCAAGATGACCCCGTCTGACTTTCGCGATGTTACTTTGACTCAAACACAAATCAATCGTCTGTTTGAATCTTGTTCTTTAGATAAGGATCAGGTCGAAACTATTTATCCTGCAACGCAGGTTCAAGCGGGAATTCTATTTCATAGTCTGACTATGCCGGGAACGGGTGTCTACGTTCCGCAACATGCATTGGAAATAAATATGCCATTGCAGGTCGACGCGTTTAAGTCGGCTTGGGAGCATCTAATTACTCGGCACGCACCGTTCCGAACATTGTTCGCCAATCTCGATAGCACTGTACCTTTACAGGTGGTGACTCGTGAAGCAGAGCTTGGTTTTCTTGAGCTCGATTGGTCCGATCAAAGATGGCCTCAAGATACGGCCGCATCACGGCAAGGCTCTGCTGAACACAGCGCATTAAATGACGCGTTCAGTCAGCTATTAAAAGAGCAATGGGTCGCCCCCTTTGATTTTCAATGCGCACCGTTAATGCGAATGTGTCTTGTCAAACTATCGAATGACTGTTATCGCTTTATCTGGACATACCATCATACAGTGATTGATGGCTGGTCTGGGCCGATTGTACTGCGAGAGTTGTTCAGCATTTATGACGCTCTATGTAATGGCGAAGAGATAAATTTACCCTCTAATCCCAGCTTTGTTGAATATATTCGATGGCTGGATAAACAAGATGAGCCGGCGGCGCTTGATTATTGGAAAAACGCGATTGAAGACTTTCATTATGGCAAGCAGCTTTCCGAAGTATTTCCGACGCCGAAACCATCGTCACGCGAGCTTGGTAAGTACGAAGTCGTTCAACAATTGTCTGCGCCCGACACACACGGTCTAGGGGAATTTGCTCGGCAGCAAGGGGTGACCTTGAGCGTGGTTTGTCAAGCGGCGTGGGCATTAATGTTGTATCGCTACACACAAGAGAAAGACTTAATGTTTGGAGTCACAGTCTCAGGTCGACCGGCTGAGCTGGATGGAGTCGAGAGCATGGTAGGGCAGTTAATTAACACACTGCCATTTCGCGTGACAATAGATCTAGCCCAACCATTGAATACCTTTTTAAAGGACTTGCACAAACTGTATGTGCAAAACAGCGATAGGGCGTTCATTCCCTTATCAAAAATACAAGGCTATTTAAATTCGCGCTTAAGTCATGGTCCGTTTGATACCTTATTTGTATTTGAAAATTACCCTATTGGCGTACAAGACAGCGCCGATGAGGGAGATACCCTTTGCCGGCATTTGTACAGTGTGTCGCAGAATAATTACCCTCTGTCATTAGTCGTTGTTCCCGGTGAACATTTGGAACTCACCTTGAAATATTCGCCACAATTTTTCGGCGCTGCTCAGCTAAGCGGAGTGTTGGAGGTTTACCGGCAGATACTCAATCACTTCAGTAGTTGGGCCAGTGATGACCCATCGATACTTACCCCGTTACCAAATTTGGGAGACATTCCCTTGTTTGACGATGATGAGCTTTCGCTGGTTCGAAAATGTTATCGCAGTAAATCTATTCAAATCGATGCTGAAACGGGCGATATGGCGAGTCGGTTCTACTCACTCGCAATGCAATATCCTAAGCATGCTGCGTTGATTGAATTTGAAGGCGAAGAGTCAGTCTTGAGCTATCAGGAACTTGACGAATTGAGCAATCAGTTTTGTCATTTCCTGATTGACGAAGGTCTGGCCATTAACAGTCGAATTGGTGTTTTATTATCGCGCTCGAAGGAGTACGTCATCAGCGTACTCGGTTGCCTAAAGGCGGGCTGTGCCTTCATACCTTTGGACCCCGACTCACCACCGGCACGGCTAGGCAATATTATCGAGCAAATTAGTTTACACGCCATTGTTACTACAGAACAGCACTTCGAAAAGGTAAGCGATTATTCCGTCGATTTGATGATTGATTGGCAGCAGGACCGTGAATTGATTCTATCCAGCGCAAAGCACCGCGCTGATATCACTATTCACCCCGAGCAGTGTGCTTACACAATCTGCACATCAGGTACCAGTGGTATCCCGAAGGGAGTGAATATTAGTCATCGCTCGCTGCTCAACTATATTGATGCTGTCGATAGTCGCATAGGCTTAAGCGAGCACGCAAGTATAGGAGCCTTAGCGACGCCGGCGGCCGACCTGTCCTATACTGCACTGTTTGGCGCATTAGGGACGGGCAGAGCATTTCGGCTGATTAGCGAAAATAAGAAGCTCGACTCTGATGCGCTGGCTGCAGAGTTCGCGAGTAAGTCAGTCTCCTGCTTGAAGATAGTGCCGTCACATCTGTCTGCATTGTTAACGGTCTCCGAACCACAGCGTATCTTACCAACAGAATGTTTGGTGTTGGGTGGGGAAGCGGTGACCGATGAATTATTGCAGAAAGTCAGTGAACTCGCTCCGCAGCTGAGGGTCGTCAATCATTATGGCCCAACAGAGACCACAATCGGCATTGCGACGCACGAGTATGATTTGCAAGCGCAGGACACTGATAAATTCGCAGCAAACTGTATTGGCAGGCCGCTAGCAAATAGTCAGTGCTACGTATTAAATGAGCAATTGGACAGTGTTGGTTTTGATATCGAAGCCGATTTATTTTTAGGAGGCCCTCAACTAGCGCTGGGCTATCACGATCAACCAGCACTCACAGCGCAGACCTTTCTACCTGACCCTTTTAGCGCCAAGCGCGGTGCACGTATGTATCGCAGTGGTGATAGAGCACGTTTCTTACACGGAGGGAACTTAATATTTTCTGGGAGACATGATCAGCAAAAGAAAATTCGAGGGTTTCGTATTGAACTCAGTGAAATAGAGTCTTGTATATTAGGCTACGCGGCTATTCAACAAGCTGCCGTGACATACCTTGGCGTTAATCAGCGCGAGCAACTAGTTGCCTATGTGGTCGGCAAGCCGGAAATTGAGCCTCTGCTCAAAGAGCACCTGCTGCGCGAACTACCTGACTATATGCAACCAAAATTATATGTCTGGCTGGCTGAGCTACCACTGACCGCTAACGGCAAATTTGACAGAAGAGCGTTGCCCAAGCCAACTTTAGAAAGTCGCACTATCATTTCACCAAGCTCAGATTTACAACTGAAAATAGCGGACATATGGACTGATTTTCTAGGGGTTGAGAACTTTTCTACGGATGATAATTTTTTCGATCTGGGCGGCGACTCATTGATGTTGATGCGCCTACATAGACGGATTAGCGATGAGATTTTGAATACAGCTCAGATTACCGATTTGTTTAAATACAGCACAATCGCTCAATTCGCTGAGTTTGTTGGAAGCCAAGTTAATAGTGATCAAATAGGGAGCGATGGTTCAATTAATAGAGTTCAATTAAGCAGTGGCAATGAAGATAAGAAAAGCGTTCTTCGAACAAAGCGAAACTCTCGGAGAAAGCAAACATTAGAAGGGCGTCAGGCAAGAGTTAGTAGAACTCGTGGGCGAACGAAGACCAAAACTAGTACCTCAGATAATAATTAAGCTGAGTGCGGAGAAAAGAGAGTGAATCAATATGACTGATAAAGTATCAAGCACAGCAATTGCGATTGTAGGGATGGCTTGTCGCGTGCCCGGTGCGCGTGATTTGAATGAGTTCTGGGATAATTTAGAAAAAGGTCGTGAATCTGTGCGTGAAAGCACAGAGGATGAATTGAAAGAAGCAGGTTTACCTGAGGAAATTCGTCTAAGTCCTGATTTTCGATCCAGCTGTGGACGCTTAGATGGTATTGAAAAGTTTGATGCAGAATTTTTTGATATTACTCCAGCACTAGCAAAAGTCACGTCTCCTCAACAGAGACTTTTATTAGAGGTGGCACATTTAGCATTAGAGGATTCAGCCTGCGTTCCCAATCGCTATGATGGTCGCATTGGTATTTATGCTGCAATCGAAAGCAGTGATTACGAATATGAGAATCTACGTTTTCATCCAGACCTCTATGAGAACCTTGGGCACAAATCAATCCAATTTGCTAATGATGCAGCGTTCTCTGCAACAACACTTGCGTACAAACTCAATTTAACCGGGCCAGCAATAAATCTTACTACGGCCTGCTCATCGTCATTAGTGGCGGTACATACTGCGTGCCAATCTCTATTGAATTTCGAAGCAGATATGATGTTGGCGGGCGGAGCATCATATTCGGTTGTACAGCACGCGGGTTATCTATATCAGCAGGGCGGTATTGGTTCCTTCGACGGGCATTGCCGGGCTTTCGATAGTAAGGCCAGCGGTACCGTCAGTGGTAATGGTGCCGGTATGGTATTGCTGAAACGACTAGAGGATGCAAAGGCTGATGGCGACGATATATATGCGGTTATTTTAGGTTCAGCTATTAATAATGATGGCAATCAAAAAGTTGGTTACTCGGCTCCAGGCCTACAGAGCCAAGCCGAGGTGATTGCTGATGCACAACATATAGCCGGCGTGAGCGCGCAACAAGTTTCCTATGTGGAGGCTCATGGTACAGGTACGCCATTGGGCGACCCGATCGAAGTTGCTGCACTAACGCAGGCTTTTCGTGAAACCTCTGACGGTGTTAACTATTGCGCACTCGGATCTTTAAAAAGCAATATAGGTCACCTTGCATGCGCCTCTGGAGTGTCTGGCATGATTAAGACTGTACTGGCGCTGAAGCATCGATGCTTGCCAGCGACATTGCACGTCGATCAGCCCAACCCTCAGCTGAATTT